>JAILCK010000189.1 GCA_024680435.1 Lachnospiraceae bacterium | reverse complement strand
TAAAAGAAACCGATTCAATCGGAGTGGTCTTTTGCGATGTAAATTCACTTAAAGCTGTAAATGACAACGAAGGCCATGCGGCAGGAGATCAAAAGATTAAAGATGTTGCCGATATTTTGACAAAGATTATTAAAGACGGGGCTGTTTGCAGGATAAGCGGTGATGAATTTGTATGCGTGGTTAAGAATCTTCGCGAAGAATCTTTTATTGATATGATGACCATTCTTTCAAAGGCTTTGAGGGATTATGACAGGATAGCTTCTTTTGGATACGCTGTAGGAATCGGCAGCAACATACACGCTGTAGTCAACGAAGCAGAGCAAATGATGTACGCAGACAAAGCCCGCTACTACAAAGAAACGGGAAAAGAAAGAAGACGATAAAAAAAAAGCCTGAAAGCAACTTACTTTCAGGCTTTTAATAATCTAGAATGTATAGGTTTCAGGACCGTGTGTAAAGGAACTGAATGATGCTGTAGCATTCTTAAAGTAGAATACTTCGGTGTTAGAATCCTCTGCCGAATACATTTGCTTAAGATTAGGATAAGCATCAAGCATCGAAGCCTTTGCTTCCACTCTTTCATCTTCTACAAGTTCACCGGATAATCTTAACCAATCGCCGTCTTTAAAAGCACAGATTTCAACCTTGGGATTTTTGTGAATCTGCTTAGAAACATCCTTCATCTTTCCTGTCTGGATGTAAAGCTTTCCTTCAAAAATATGTATAGTGCCAAAGGGGCGAACTCTCGGCTGATCACCGTCAACCGTTGCAAGATAATATGTGCCTGCTTCTTTTAAAAATTTTTCAACTTTTTGCATTCCTTAGCCCTCCGTTTTCTTTTTATTCTACACTTTTCTAAGCAATAACTCCACAGAAAATCCATTATCATTGTAAACTTCCATGCCGCCTAACATCTTTGTCATGTAAAGACGCACAAGGTATAGGCCAAGGCCGTATCCGTTTTGCTCGGAAGAGTTTTTGCCTCTGTAATACTTTTCACAAATTAAAGGAAGGTCATCTTCCGATACTCCCGGGCCAAAGTCTTTTATAACCACACGTACAAAGCGCGCTTTCTTTCCGTTTTCAAGGCTCACGGGACCTGTTTCCGAGAAACTTATCTTTATGTCCGTGCCGGCGTATTTATAAGAGTTTCCAACAACGTTATCAATGACCTGCTCCATCCTTAATTTATCAAGATAAATAAGGCAGGAGGGAATGTGATTTTCAATTATCACCTTTCCGTAGTCTTCAAGATTTTCAAAAAGTTTTTCCACAACCTGAGAGTTTTCTTCTTTAACGTTTACCTCTATGTGGTCAAGCTCATCCATTGTGGCATGCATAACGTTACTCATGATAGAAGAAACCGTATCGGCCTTTTTTGAAACTACTTCTACCTTTTCAACGGCGTCCCAAAGATCTTCTCTCTCGCTACTATCTATTGAAAAATCACCCATTCGCCGCTTTAGCTTTAAGTCTAATACTTCGCAGGTAGCCTTAATTACCGCAAGGGGCGTCTTTATATCGTGGCTTAACTGGGCAATGATTTCTTTTCTTGCAATTTCAGCTTCCATTTCACGCTGCTTTGAAGCCTTAAGCTCTTCTCTCATAAGGTCAAAGGCTTCAACGAAGGTGCCAAAAAGATTATGTTTATGAATGGGAAGAGGCTCGTCAAGATTCCCCTTTGCAAGCTTCTTTGAAAAGCCCACAAGCTCATTGACAGGTTTAATCAATGAGCTGTAAAGGTAATAGGCAAACAAAGCTACGCCTATAAATATAAGGGTCCACATATAAATTGCCGCTCCAAAGAACTTGTCTTTGATGCTCTCAAAGTTTTCAAGCTCCGGAGTCCAGGCTATTTTTCCAAGGTATTCACCATTCGGCGCAAAGTCTAAAACAAAGGCTGTGTTTGCATAAAGTTCTGTCAGTTCTTCGTCCACCAATTCTTTGGAAAAGACAATACGACAGTCATAATTTCTCTCTATGGTTTCTTTCTTTACGCCATCTATGTAGTCAGCCTCCGCTTTTCTGAGGAGGTCGTTATAGAAGACTACATCTCTTCCTTTATAGTTTAGGTGATTGTTTAGATACACAAATCCGTAAAGCACAAGGCCCATGTAGAGCACAAATAAAATGAACGCTCTTATTATCTGCTTCATAATCGCTCCTAAATCTCCAAATAATAGCCCGTGCCCCAGACGGTCTTAATAAGCTTTGGATTGTTGGGGTCTTCTTCAAGCTTTTCCCGAAGCTTTCGAATGTGTACGTTTAAGGTGGAATCACTAAAAAATGCATCCCCCCACACTTCATCAAACAGCACTTCTTTTTTTACAATGGTGTTTTTATGTCTGTAAAGACATTCAAGAAGTGTATACTCCTTGGCCTTTAAGGGTATTTTCTTTCCGTTTAGCGTAACAGAGAGAGTCGATTGGTCCAAAGAAAACTTTTCGGTTTCTTTTTCCGTATCTTTATTTCCGGGGGCTTTCGCCGAATCAGCGCTTGCCATAGAAAGCCTCTTTAACGTAACTTTAACTTTTGCAAGCAAAACCGACAAACTGTAAGGCTTTTTAACGTAATCGTCTCCGCCGATTGAAAGAGCAATAAGCACATCGTCGTCGCTTTGACGCGCACTTATAAAAAGGATGGGAATCTGGGTATCTTCCCTAAGCTTTTTGCAAAGGTCAAAGCCCGATCCGTCTCCTAAATTAATATCCAAAAGTATGAGGTCTGCGGTGTTTCCCGCCTTAAAAAATGCTTCGCAGGCATCGGCCGAGTCCACATACTCTGTGGATATATCAAACATTTTAAAATATTCTGCAGTCATCTTTGAAAGATCGACTTCGTCATCTACTATCAAACAGTTGTAATGCATTTAGCACCTCACTTATTTAACTTACGTAGTAAGTATAACACAGGGCTTATTCTTCGGTAATCATCTTTACAGGCTCTAAGGTCTTAATTCGTTTTCCGATAAGGCCCGCAGTCAAAAGTGCGATTCCCAAAATCAAAAGGGTTGCCAAAATATATGAGCTAAAGTTTACATAGAAAATCGACTTCTTAAATCCAAATACGGAGAAAAGAATACTCATAACTTTCTCTGAAGAGCCGGCTGCAACTATGATTCCAAGGACGCATCCAATTAAGACAGAGGGCATATTTGAAAGCATTGTCTGAATTATTAACTGCTTTGAAGTATATCCCAAGGCTTTGCTTACGCCTAAGTCTCTCCAGCTTCTTGTAATCTGAGTCTTTATAATCAAGGATTCAACAAAGGCCACAATAATTGCTGTAAGAAACGCAATCAAAACAGCCACAGCCTTTACCCCGCTCTTAACTACGCCTATTGTGCCTTCCGCAGCCTGCTTAAAATCTGTAACTTCCACATCCGGGTAGTCTTTTAAAAATACTTCCTTAAAGTCATCAATTGTATATCCGTCCTTTAAAAATACCATGTAGGAAAGCATATTTTGATGACCTGAAATCTTTTCAAAGCCTTCAAGGGACATGTATCCCATTTGGCCCATGTTGTTCATTACCTGACACAAGCCGGTTACAAGATAGGATTCTTCGGTGTTTCCGTTCTTAACACTAACCACATCTCCCACAGAAACCTTAAGCATTTTTGCCGCATTTGTGGCAAGCATTACTTCGTTATCGTGCAAAGGCAGTCTTCCTTCAATAGGAGAAAGGTTTTGGTTTTGTGTAATATCCGAAAATCCTCTGGTGTTAAAGTTTCTTTCTTTATTTACTTTCTTTGATGTGTATAAAAATGAAGCGTTTGTTTCGCCGTAAAGCCTTTTAACCATCGGCATTGCGCTTACATACTGAGCCATTGCCTCATCGCAGTAAACCGAAATATCCGCATAGTCAAATCCCACCATCTTCATTAAGGAATCATTGCTTGAAAAAGTATCCGCAGAGCCAAGGCTTAGGATTGTAGAAGCCATAAGCACCATCATAATGAAGATTACACCGACATTACTTTTAAATCTTCCGAAGGTTTCTTTCAACGAAAGAGTTATGGCTACAGGGAAGGCACTCTTTTCAAAGGGGAAGAAATTCTTTTTAAAGTTATGAGCATTAACTCCACCCCTTAAGGCTTCCAAAACCGTAGTCTTTGAATAGTCGGAACCGATTAAAAATGTAAGGCCGGTAACAATTAAGCAAAGCCCCAAAGCTACGCCCAAAGCCAAATCCATGCTTACCGCCTGATTCCATGAAAGTCCCATGGTTATAACAATGATGACTCCAAGCTTTCCGATAAGCAAAGCTCCTATCATTACGCCTACGGCACTTGCAACCAAGGCTACGGAAACAAGCTGCACCACCAAAATGGCAATGAGTTCATTTACCGTATATCCCGCTGCTTCCATGATTGCCGTGTTCTTCATGTTTGTTATGATAAAGTTCTTTACGCTAAAGTGAATAACAACCATGGCAATAATAAACATGATTATTGCAAAGGCACAGATAATACCAAGAAACATATAGGGTAAAATCATGGCGCTTCCACGTAACATATCGTATGGCACGTCAACCATGATGCCACCCGTAGCACCGGGATGATCGATTCTGTAGGTATCAAGCCAGGTGTTGTATTCAGAGGTTATTGAATCCATGATTCCCTGTATTTCCAAGTTACGCCTGATGGCTTCTTTGGTAAGCTTTGCCTTAAACACTTTAACCGTAGCATATCCCGATGAATTATTTTCAAAATCTATGTCTTTATAGACAGAATCGGAAATATAGCAAAGGGTGATTCCTAAGTTAAGAGGAGAACAGTAAATCGAATCTTCGTTGTAGCCTGCGACCTTTAAGTCGTATACATTATCGTTAATCTTGATTCTGATTGTTTCTCCGATTTTATAGCTTGTGCTCATGCTTACGGGGAGCACAATGTCTTTTCCCCGAAGTCCCTTTGTATCTAAGCTTGGCTTTTCAACCTTAATATCCTGATCGTAAGAAACAAACTGAAACGTGCTTTCCGTTAACTGCTTATCCTTTGTGTGTCCGTATTTTACGGATAAGCCCAAAGAATCCGTAATCTCTACCTCGTTTATGTTTTCGCATCCTTTTAAAAGCTCAGTCATCTTTGCTTCCGCTTCTTCTCCCGAATAAAGCATGTAAAGCACTTCCGGCCCGTTTGTTTCTTTATGAACCGAGTCAATTACATTGGGAATCCCCGAAATAAAGGACATACTTATAAAGATAAGCATGGCTGATAGCAAAATCATCACAAAGAAAGTCTTCATATCGCTTTTTTGTTTCTTCATGTTGTTTTTTGCGATAAAAAAGAATCTGTACATACTACCACCCCATATCCTGAAGGAAGGCCTTTAACTTGGCATGGCGCTTCTTTGCTTCTTCCAAATTGGGATTACTTTCATCTTTGTAATCTCCAACGTAAGGTCCTAAGTTAATTTCATCGGAAATCACTCCGTCTGCCAAATATATGATACGGTTTCCTCTCTCTGCCGCTTTTATTGTATGAGTTACCATTACTATGCTCTGACCTTCGTCATTTAAGTCAGATAAAATGTCCAATACGTTTTGAGTGTTTTGTGAGTTAAGTGCGCCTGTAGGTTCGTCGGCATAAAGCACTTCGGGGCTGTTTATAACTCCTCTTACAACAGCCACTCTTTGCTGTTGGCCCCCCGACATCTGAGTGGGAAACTTATTAAAGTCTTTTTCCGTAATCTCTACTTTCTTTAAAAGCTCCTTTGCCTTTTCCGAAAGAGCTTTTCTGTTTTTATTCTTTAAAAGCCCGCACACCATGATGTTATCAAGGGCGCTCATGCTGTCATTTAAGTAGTTTTGCTGAAACACAAATCCCACGTGGTCTCTTCTGAATAAGGCAAGCTTATCGTTGTTAAATCCTGAGATTTCGGTTTCTTTTACATTGCCGTCTTTCCCTGTAAAATAGGTGATTGTTCCCATGCTTGGGCGGTCCATTCCGGAAAGTGCATAAAGAAGCGTGCTTTTTCCGGAACCTGAGTTACCCATTATTACGGTGAAATCCCCTTTGTATATTGAAAGGTTCAGATTTTTAAGTACGTGCTGCTGAACCGATTCGTTTGAAAATGTTTTTGATAAATCCTTAACTGTAAGGATAGCCTGTTTTTCGCTCATTTTTCACCTCTTAGGTTACTGATTTACTTTAACGTCGCAGCCGTCCGTAAGCTCGATTGCGTCGTTCCATACCACAATATCGCCTTCTGAAAGGCCGGATATTACTTCAGCGTAGTCATCATTCTTAACGCCGATTTCGATGTTTTTCTTAACTGCCTTTTTATTGTTGTAAACGTAAACATATTCTTCCAAGTCATCTCCCATTATTGCATCAAGAGGGATTCTAAGTACATTTTCTTTGGAAGCGGATGTAATCTTTACCTTTGCTTCAAGGCCTAAAATGATCTCATCATCGGGCTCATCCAAAGTCACTTCAACGCCTACACCCACAGCGCCTTTATCAGTCATTCTGGCAATTCTTGATACTGTTCCTGTGTAATCTTTATTCTTTATTCTGACTGTCGCCTTCTGACCTTCTTCAACATTAACTATATCATACTTATTCACACTAAGTTTAAGTATTATATTCTCGGTTGAATCAAGTGTCACAAGATCCGTGCCTTCCGCTACATTACTTCCTTCAGTTGCGGACACTGTTGTGACGATTCCGTCAAATTCTGCCACAATGCCCTTCTTTGCTGTTTCTAAATTTGCAACGTTATGAGCGCATACAAGTTCGCTTGTTTCTTTAGTAGCCTCTAAGTTTTCTTTCTGACCGCTTGTAAGAACCGCTGTCTGAGTGGCAGCTTTCTGGCTTGTCATTTCCGCTTTATATTCTTTGCAATATGCAAGATGTGTTGCAAGCTTGTTTAACTCTTTCTGAGTCTCGATAATGTCTCCCGAAAACTGCTGATTGTAGGCATTTTCCCTTACTGCCTTTTCAAGATTTTCATATTCGCTTGTGCCGGGAGTTGCTTTTGCAAGCTTATCCTGAAGGTTTTCCCCTTCGTAAGATAAGTCAACTCTTTTATCCACAAGGTATGTAGACAATCTGTCATAGGCTGCCTGATAGTCTGCAATCTGCTGATTTAATATAGCAAGATTAACGTTTGCTTCATTGTTAAGGCTTGAAATTTTGCTGTTTTGCTGCATGGCATTATTGTATGCGCCTCTCTCAGCCTCAGCCTTAAGTTCTTCAAGCTTTAACATGTAATCGATTTCGTCTTCATCAAAAGAAACCAGTACGTCACCCTTCTTTACAAAGTCGCCTTCCTTTACATTTACGGAACCTATCTTTGCATTAACCTTTGAGTAGTAGGTTTCTTTCTCCTGTGTTTCCACATTACCGTTTACTTCTAAAATTCTGTCTACGGCTCCTCTTTCAACAGTGTAGGAGCTGACCTGTGTGGCTGCATTTGCGCTAAGCCATGTGCCTCCTACTGCTGCCGCGGCAACGATTACGCCTGCCGCAATAATTACTTTCTTTTTGTTTTTTAAATTAAACATATCTCTGTCCCCTTATAGTGTGATAATTAAAAGACTTCCGTCTGTTGTCGGTATAAAATATACCAAAACAATTTACGGAAGTCTTAATCTAACTCTTGTTCAATTCTTAACTGATTCTTAAATGGAATTGCAATATGCATCCACACTGTGATTATAGTATAATGTTTATCTAATAAATAAAGGTGGTAAACATATGAGAAGCAGCTTATTAAATCGTTGGATTATAAATTCAATAATCGTATTCGCCCTGTTTTTTATTCTTGTCGGAATAATGGGTTTTAAAGAAACTATGGATTATGCCAAAGGAAACTCATATGCCGCAAAACATATCATGAGGAGCATAGTTCACGGCTTATTACAAAGCATTGGCTACAGTTTCATCGGAACAATAACCTTCGGACAATTGGTCTTTTGGGTTACTGAATTATTAAGAAAGCTAAGTGTTATTTCTTTTAATACATCGGGAATCGGGCAGTTTATTGTTATTCCGATTATTACATTGGTATTTTCTTTATTAGTAATAATACTGACTGCGCCTCTTTGGTTTAGAATACCGTTTTAATGGACTGCTTTCCCCGTCCCCTAGGTTCATTTGGCTCTCTTCATTTTTATAACAAGGGCTTCATAGGGAGAAAGTTTCAGCCCCATTTCAGGTAAGATTCTAATTTCTCCCGGCACCCGTTTCTTTGGATAATTTGAAAGCATTATCTTTGCGGTATGATTTGCAAAGCCCTTAGGAAGCATAAAGAGAATCTTTTCCGGGGCAAAGGAGCAAATGATGAAATAAGAAATGTTTCCCCTTCTTCTTTCATACATATACACAAATGCGTTTCCGTGCTCGTATTCTTTATACTTTCCGTATAATAAAACAGGATTGTTCTTTCTTAATCTAATGCACTCTCTGTAATAGTTTAAAATGCTTTCTTTATCAGATTCCTGATTCTTTACATTTATTTCTTTGTAATTTGGATTTACAAAAAACCAAGGCTTTACACTAGAAAATCCCGCGTTTTCAGAATCATCCCACTGCACAGGTGTCCTTGCCGAATCCCTGCTTGATACATGAATTCTGTGAAGCCTGTCTTCAATCGAATCCTTTAAGTGATATTTGTGGTAGTTGTTCTTTGATGACACATCCACGTATTGGTCGATGGAAGAAAGCTTAATGTTTGTCATGCCGATTTCCTGACCTTGATAAATAAAGGGAGTTCCCTTTAAAAACATATAGGCGGTGGCAAGGGCCGTGCCACTTTCTCTATGGTACTTTTCGCTTCCGTATCGGCTTATGATTCTTGGATGGTCATGATTTTCAAGGTACAAAGAATTCCAAGCCTTGCCAGCAAGCTTATATTGCCATTTTGATAAGGCGTTCTTTAACCTTATTAATTTAAAGGGCCTGTGAAGATACTCTGTAAATAAGCAGTCTGCGGTCATGTGGTCAAAAGAAAACATCATGTCCATGGACTTTGTATCTCCGCTTAAGTATTTAAGGGCGGTATTTACCGTGGTCATGGGTCCTTCACCTATCTGAACCGCGCCGTACTCATCGCAGACTTTTCTAAATTCTGCCAAATATTCATGGATGTGTGGGCCGTCTTTAAAGTTATGGATGCTACCGATAACAGGCAAGAAACCGATTCCGTTTGGAAGCCCTTCTTTTTTGGAAATAAAGTTAATGACATCTTCTCTGAATCCGTCAACTCCCATAGAAAGCCAGAATCTAAGGATGTTTTTAACCTCTTCTCTGACCTTTGGATTATCCATGTTTAAATCAGGCTGTTTCTTTGCAAATAAATGAAGGTAA
>JAILCK010000164.1 GCA_024680435.1 Lachnospiraceae bacterium | reverse complement strand
TTCAAAGTGCTCGGTAGAATTATATTTTCCTCCGATAGTAGCTTTGGTACCGTCGGGATTTAGTATATATCTGTATCCAAGATCAAATGTGATGGTGTCACCGATTTTTGCATTTATATTACTTCCCTCTAAGAAATCCGCTTCAATAGCAATCTCATCTTTGTTTGCGGGAAGAACGCCGTCGTAATCGGTTACTACTTTTGTGGTGATTCCCTCTTTGTTGGTGCTTCTGATTGTTCCGTATTTAAATCTGTCCTTTGCATCGGAATGAAGGCAGATTCCGCTGTAATCAAAGTCCGTATCATAAACAGAAACAGACTCAATTCTTGAATCTTCCTTTAAAGCATCAATCTGTTCTTGTGTAAGATCCTGATATTCCGCATGCCAGTGGCCTGTCTGTGTCACATCAATATCTCCGAAGAAAGAAAAGAATGAGCAAATACCTACCACCATGGCCGTAATAAGTGCGGTTGCAGCCATGATACCAAGAGTTGTAACAACCGCCCTTTTCTTATTAAGCTTAAGATGCCTTAAGGTAAGCTTTTGTACGATGTTCATTATTCGCTCACCTCAACCTTCTTTGTGTCCTTGGTAATCTGTCCGTCTTCAATGGTGATTACTCTGTCCGCAGCAAGGGCGATTCTGTCATCGTGAGTGATGATGATTACCGTCTGGTTGTTTTCTTCATTAAACTTTCTTAAAAGTGAAATGATTTCTTTTGTGTTCTTTGTATCAAGGTTGCCTGTGGGCTCGTCTGCCAAAAGAAGGGCGGGCTGATTCATAAGTGCTCTTCCGATGGATACTCTTTGCTGCTGACCGCCTGATAACTGATTGGGCAAATGCTTTAATCTCTTTTCAAGGCCAAGCTTTCCTAGCAAATCCTTTAATAACTTCTTGTCAGGTTTCTTTCCGTCCAAAAGGATGGGAAGTGTCATGTTTTCTTCTACGTTTAAAATTGGAATAAGATTGTAGAACTGGTAGATTAGACCGATGTTTCTTCTTCTGAAGATGGAAAGGTTTGTCTCATCGAGCTTGCCAATGTCTGTTCCCGCAATGTTTACAACTCCGGAGGTAGGTGTGTCTACACCGCCCAAAATGTGCATAAGTGTTGACTTACCGGAGCCTGAGGGGCCAACGATTGCCACAAACTCGCCTTTTTCAACGCTGAAAGAAACATTTTTCAAGGCGTCGACCTTTGTCTCTCCCTTTCCGTAGACCTTACAAAGGTTTTTGATTTCAAGTATTTTCATTAAAACTATCTCCCTTCTCATAATGCGTTTGTTTCGCTTTATGAGAAAAGGATAACTTGTCAATATTACTATCAAGTGACTTTATTATTACAGAATTGTCACATAACATTACTATTCACGGTAGCGGGCATTAACAATGAGCTCCGTTATGCTTGCATATAAGGAGCAAAATGTTAATGCAAGCGTACTGCGAAGCAGTAATTAAACCTCAATGAGTAATCGTAGCGCTTGCGCGGAGAAGCCCGGAACGGGCGGATTACGAATAGAAGTTTAATTAGCCGTGAATAGTGATTTAGATTATTGTTTTAAAAAACTTTATTACAAATGTAGTGCCTTCCCCTTCTTTGCTGCTTACAAGAATGTCTCCCTTTTGGCTCTCGATTATGCTCTTGGATAAAGAAAGGCCGATTCCGACGCTGTCTTTTCCTGCGTTCTTTCCCTTATAGAAGCGTTCAAAAATATGGGCTAAATCTTCTTCCGAAATGCCGGAGCCTGTATCAGATACGGATATTTCCGAATATATATTGGTATCGCTTGAAGCTATTGTAAGAGCCCCGCCTTCATCCATATGCTCAATGCAGTTTTTAACAATGTTTTGAATAGCCTCTATGGTCCAGTTTTTATCACAGCTAATCGTAAAATCCGTTGACTTATCTACATACTTAATGTTTTTTAAGTCCATCTGTATTTCAAAAGGACGTATCACTTCTTTTATAAGGCTTGATAGGCTTATGGTTTCTTTTTTCATAGAAACTGTGCCCGCATCGATTTTGGAAAGTTTAAGTAACGTCTGAATCAGCCAGTTCATTCTGTCAAGCTGGTTAGATTGGGTAGAAAGAAACTCTTTTTGCTTTTCCTTATCCTCTTCATCCTTTAAAAGGTCGTTCATAACCATCATGGAAGTAAGGGGAGTTTTAAGCTGATGGCTTATGTTTGCAATGGCATCAGCCATTCGCTTTTTATCCTT
>JAILCK010000157.1 GCA_024680435.1 Lachnospiraceae bacterium | reverse complement strand
CATGGCGCCGTAGGCACAGATAAAGCTGTTTGTTGAAAGAAGCAAAAAGTCTGTTTTAAAAAGCATTTCGATAACGGAATGATACTCCTGCTTTGGAGTGTCTTTAAATATCTCAAACAAAGAAGGGTCTTTGTACATTTCTCGGCAAAGGTCTCTTGTCTTAAGCCCAAGGATATCTCCGTTATAAAGAACAGCGCTTCTTATAAACCACCATGCGATTCCAAGAAGCACAATGGCGCAGATAAATCCGCCTTTTTTAAAGAACCCCTTTGTATCAAATGTAATCTTTCCGCCTGCTTCTTTCTTTATATGCCATGCAATAAATAAAAGAATGGCGCTTAAAATATATCCGTATGCATTGTAATAAGAAAGCGCACAAAGAATCACGCCTATAGACAAATAAGTGCAGGTTTTATAAGAAAAGTCGTCTTTAAAGGAAAGAGTCAGGGCGTATAGAATCATGGAAATTGACAAAAGCGAGCATGATTCTAAGTTTACGTAGGTGTGTAAGAAAATAGCCTCTGGAAGGAAGGTTACCAAAAACGCAAACAAATAACCTGTGGTCTTGCTTTTAAACCATTCTTTAGACAATTTCCACACAAACAGGGCCATTAAAAGCCCAAAGAAAAAGTTTGTAAGCCTTGCCACATATAAAAGCACGTCTGTATTATCCGTAAAATTTCCGACCAGAATCATCAATCCGCCCTGGAAAATGTAGGGAAGATAAGGCTGAAAGCCATAGGAAATGCCGTAACCCGGAATCCTTATCTCTTCCTCAAAGCCGGTTGGAAGGCTGTGATGCTCGTAAATATATAAGGGAATCTTGTATCTGTTTGCCTCATCCGGAGGATTTCCGAAGGGTTGCTTAAAAATCATCGATAGGCATATAACGATGTAAAGAAAAATATAAAGCATAAAAATGGGCTTATCCCATTTGTTTTTAACCGTTTTTTCCATGTTTTCGCCTCAAAAATTTATTCTAAATCATTATAGCATATGTTTTGCCCCGCAAAAAAGGGCACCAAGCAGGTGCCCTTTTAAATCAATTCATTATTTTATTTCATCAAGTTCAAGCACTTCAAATCCATCCGCTTTACCCTTTAATTTGATTGTAGCTCCAAGGGATGTGGCTGTGATTCTGTCTTTAAGTGCGTCATAAACCACACGGCTTATATATACCTTTCCGCCGGGGGCATTTGCTTCCAAACGGGCCGCCGTATTTACGGTATCTCCGATTGCTGTGTAGTCCATGTGCTTTTGAGCTCCCATGTTACCTACAACCGCAGGGCCAAAGTTTACGCCAACACCGACTCTTAATTCTTCGCCGATTTCAGCCTTTAACTCATCCGAAACTCTCTTTGCCCCTTCCACAATCTCTTTTGCGGTCTTTACCGCATTATAGATTGCATCATCCTGAGGAATGGGTGCTCCCCAGAAAGCCATCATGGCATCGCCAACAAACTTATCAAGGGTACCCTTGTTTCTTTCTACGCAGTCACTTGCCATAGTAAGGTACTTATTTAAAATGAACACGACCTTTTCAGGCGTCAAGCGCTCAGACATTGTGGTGAAGCCTCTTACGTCTACGAATAAAACCGCAATATCACAGGTCTTTCCGCCAAGGGATAAGTTTTCGATACCTTCTTTTAAAATCTCGCTTACGATTTCAGGCGCTACGTATCTTTCAAAAGTCTTTGTGACGCGCTGTTTTTCTATTAAAGTTCTTACATAGTAGATTCCGATTGAAACAACATACAAAGCAAGGATTGATACGGGAATCCACAGAGGCCTTATTACGTGGCCCGCGCCACCGATTTTTACATTATAAAGGATAAAAGAAACCGCTACCGAACATATGATAGTTAACGCCGCAATTATACTTGCGGTCCTTACCTTTACTCTTTGGAATAAGAAGAAGGCAAGGAATGCGATAATAAATAATGCAATTGCCTGGGGAGTTTTGTTTACTTCCCTTTTATAGTTTCCATCAAGAAGGGCCTGCACCACGTTTGCCTGGTACTCAACGCCGTACATGTACTCAGCTCTTGCGATTGATGTGAAGTATGAATCCTGAAGGCCTACTGTGTAAGGTCCGATAAATACTATCTTTCCTGCAAGTTCCTCGGGGTCGATTCTTCCTGCAACAAGGTCTGAGAATGAGTAACCGTCATCGAAGCCACCGGGCAATGCAGAATATGCCACATAGTAGTTTCCCTGTGCGTTGACGGTGGGAGTTTCCAACTCGCCGCCTGTCTTTTCCGCATAGAGCTTTGCGGCTTCATAAGCCATTGAATAGACTTTCTCGCCGTCAGGCTCAACATACAAAAGCGCGTGACGCATAATTCCGTCGGTATCGTACATCGCATTGATGTGACCTGTGGTTGTGACATTCTTCAATGCTTCATAGGGCTCATCATAGCTAAATACCGCGTTGTAATCGTACCTTAGGTGCCCATCTTCATACACAGGCTTTGTGCCAATCTGGGCGAAAGAAGCCGTTATGACATTACCAAGCTCTTCTGCCGCTTTAGCAAGTCTTAAGTCGTTTTCTTCTTCCGTTTCACCCATATATAAAGTATCGATTGCAACAACAGCGGGAAGGTTTTCTTTATCCCTTGCTAAGTTTTCAAGGGCCTTAGCCATTATATCCCTTCCCCATGAATTGTAGGAGCCAAGGTCATCCAATGACTCATTGTCTATGCCTATTACAACTATGTCCCCATCCAAAGCCTTGGGAGATTGATAAAATGCATCCTGGGCTATATTGTCAACTCGATTTAAGACTCCCGCCACAGCTATGGTGATTGTCACCACAGCCGCTGCAAGGATTGAATATGTAATTTGTTTAAAAGTTTTGTTGTTTGTCAGTTTTTTCATGTGATATTAATTAACCCATATCTCCTACGTGAACAGTACCGTCATCTTCTATAACGCAAAGTTTTCCGACCATAGCATAAGAAATAACCAATCCGCTATAAGACGTACCGTTTATATTTGCTGTTCCATTTTGCCAAGGAACATTGGGGCCGAGATCTCCTAGGAATGACTCCATCTGACCGGTTGCTTCATCATAATAACTTACGCTCCATGCTGCATCGCCCTTTACAATTCGGGTTGATCCCTTATTTATCTCTGTGCCCGGTTCCGCATCATTAGACAAAATAATATTAGAAATATTAATAGTATTACCGTTTAATAATAAAGGCATATCGTGTGAGCCGGCTGTTACGGTAAATACACCGTTTGAAAGGGTACCTACAGGGTCGGTTCCGCCTTGATCATTTGCCCGCGATATCGTACCGTTACTAAACGAATATCCTTCAGAGTTGTTTCCTCCTGTATTTTGCCCTGGATCGCCATTTTGCTGGTTACTTGATGAACTACTGTCATCATCGTCGTCATCGTCATGTGCGTTTTGCTGCGCCTGCTTTGCAGCTTCTTCAGCGTCTTTTTGATCCTGCTCAGCCTGATTTGCGCTTCGCTCTTCTTCATTACCATAAGTTAGATAATGGTTTAAGAGTTCTTCATCAGTCATGCCTGTAAGGTCACTATATTGACTTCTGTAAAAGTCAGGGTCAAATACTGTTCCATCAGCTAAAGTGAAGGTTCCGTCGGCGTTTCTTACTACGCCTGCAGGAAGTGTGCCCTGAGGCTCAAGTTCAGGTTCGGGCTCGGGTTCAGGCTCCGGTTCCGATAAAGTCTCTTCAGATTCCTCAGTAACTTCAGCGTTTTCTTCGTCAAAAGAACTCGTAGGAGGCTCTTCATCTTCTACGTTCGCATCTTCATCGCTTTCTTCTTCCCCAAGAATTACAGGCTTGCTCCAGCCTGTGTCGTTTACAACCTTATCAAGTAATTCCTCATTTTCCTGTAATCTTGCAATTACAAATTCAGGAATCTCATCTTCCGTTACAGGTTCAAGGGCAAACATGATACTGTCTACCGTTCTGTCATTATAAAGGTAAACCACAATCTTGCTTCCGGCAGGGACGTCTATTTCCTTTACTTCTCCGGTTTGAGGGTTGGTGCCGATTACGTGCACGTTTCCGTCTGTGGTGAGAACATATTCATGTCCGTCTTCATCACAAGAAACATAGCCGAATGTTCCTCTTATACCTACAACCATTGTGGATGTCTGTATTTCAAAGGATTCATCGGATGCAAGTTTTTTGCTTACTTCAAAGTAAAGGCTTCCCTTTGTAAGGTTTAATTCCAAAGCCTTTCCTTTTTGAGAAAACTCAGCGCGGCTTACTTCGTTCATGGTGACAATCTTTGTGTCATCAAGGCCGATTGAGCAAAGGCTTGCGGCCTCAGTGTTTACCGCATTTCCGTTTTTAAGCCTTAAATCTTCTCTTACGGTTTTAACTTTACCGTTTTCTTCAAGGCTAACGGTACCTTCCATTCTTAGCATTCGCATTGTGGTGGCGCGGATTGCTTTGTTTGAAAACAAAAGCACCACGCACACACAAGCCACCACAACTGCGGCAATGCAGATTATTATTGTCCTTTTACTTGGTTTCTTACTATTCCTCTCTTCCATTATTTTCCCCCTTTGCATATCCTTTTGAGATTTTGTGCATCGAGTTTATATGTTCAGAAAGATATTGATAAAATGCTATTTCATGTGCCGTTAATTATCTCACAAGAACCGATCCGTCCTCAGCTATATAACAAGTCTGGTTATTGTCGCTTGAAAGTCTAATAGCGTATTGTTTGTCGGTGTCAGCGTCAGTATAAGGCTCCTGCATCCACGCTTCAATATTCGATTCAAATGTCTGTCCTTGACCATATGAAACTGAAAGAGCACCATTATTAGCTGTTTTGGTTATGGTAGTTCCGCCTTTAGAGACCGATGCTCCGATAGCATCAACGCTAAAGTTGAACTTACTCCAGCTATCTATGCTATTTCCGTCAACTTCAAATGGTAACGTATATGAAACATCGGTTATTGCAGTGTAAGTACCGTTCGAATAAGCACCCATTGGATCGCCACTAGCATCTAATACTTGCCCATTGCCATCAGTTGTATACGTAGCGGTAGGTTGGCCACCGCCTGTTCCTGTTCCACCTGATGATCCACCTGATGATCCGCCTGATGAGCTGTCATCGTCGTCATCATCGTCGTGTGCGTTTTGCTGTGCCTGCTTTGCAGCTTCTTCGGCATCTTTCTTATCCTGCTCTGCCTGATTTGCGCTTCGCGCTTCAGTCTTACCGTAGGTTAAGAAGTGGTTTAAAAGCTCTTCATCACTCATACCTGCAAGATCGCCGTATTTGTTTCTGTAAAAGTTAGGGTCAAATACGGTTCCGTCTGCCAAAGTATATGTTCCGTCAGCGTTTCTAACTACGCCTTCGGGAAGTGTGTTCCTTGGAGCAGGAGTGGGTTCGGGTTCCGGTTCTGTAACTTCTTCAACCTCTTCCGTTACTTCTTCTGTGGTTTCTTCAGTTACTTCCGTAGTTTCTTCGGCCTTTTCTTCTTCGCTTGTATCCTCAGGCTCACTTTCTTCTTCACCCATAATTACGGGCTTGCTCCAGCCGGTATCGTTTACAACCTTATCAAGTAATTCCTCATTTTCCTGTAATCTTGCAATGACAAATTCAGGAATTTCATCTTCCGTTACAGGTTCAAGGGCAAACATGATACTGTCTACCGTTCTGTCATCATAAAGGTAAACAATAATCTTGCTTCCGGCAGGAACGTCTATTTCCTTTACTTCTCCGGTATTAGGATTCTTTCCGATTACGTGGACACTTCCGTCTGTAGTAAGGACATATTCATGTCCCTCTTCATCGCAAGAAACATAGCCCGATGTTCCTCTGATACCTACAACCATTGTGGATGTCTGTATTTCAAAAGATTCATCGGAAGCAAGCTTTTTGCTTACTTCAAAGTAAAGGCTTCCCTTGGTAAGGTTTAATTCCAAAGCCTTTCCTTTTTGAGAAAACTCAGCGCGGCTTACTTCGTTCATGGTGACAATCTTTGTGTCATCAAGGCCGATTGAGCAAAGGCTCGCTGCTTCTGTATTTACCGCATTTCCGTTTTTAAGTCTTAAGTCTTCTCTTACGGTTTTAATTTTACCGTTTTCTTCAAGATTAACGGTACCTTCCATTCTTAGCATTCTCATTGTGGTGGCGCGGATTGCTTTGTTTGAAAACAAAAGCACGCATACTACTGCCACTACAACCACTGCCGCTACTGCGCCGATAATTATCGGCTTTTTCTTTGTCTTTTTAGTATCCTTTTCTTCCATACTAGTCCCCTTTTATTTAGTAATCAGTTTTTTGTTCCAAGCATTGCTTTCTTTAAACATATTAAGAATCGATTCGTCTATTTCGCCGTCTTTCATCATGCTTTCCAAAATCGCGAAGGCTTTTTCTGAAGGCATGGGAGGCTTATAGGGCCTGTCTTCCGCCGTGAGCGCGTCATAGACATCTATTATGGTAAGCAGCCTTGTTTCTTTAGGAAGTTCATCGCCCTTTAAGTGCTTAGGATATCCGTTTCCGTTTAAAAGCTCATGGTGCGAGCCCGCCCAGAAAGGAACGTTTTTATAGATTCCTTTAAATACCATCTTTTCAAGCATTCTTGCGGTATAAGAAACATGGCTTTGAATCTGTTTTCTTTCTCCGTCTGTTAAAGTACCCTTTCTTATGGTGATAGCTTCAAGTTCTTTTTCATTAAGCAAGGGTTCTTCCTTATCATCAGCGCTCTTACAGGTTATCTTTGCGTATTCTTTTAACTTATCTATCTGTTCATCAGGGAGGAAACCTGCCATATTGGCCTTTTCAATTTCTTCCCAGGCGCTTTTAAGCTTTTCTATTTTTTCAAGGCATTCTTTTTCTTTTGAAGGATCTTTTAAAGAAAGAATCTCTTCTTTTAAAGAAGCTATTTCGATTTTGCTCTTAATACCCGGCTTAAGAGTGCCAAGCCTATCGGGCTTATCAAGGACCTCAAGTGGCACAATAAGTTTACCTATATCGTGAAGCCAGATGCTCATTAGGAAAGCATCCTTTGAATCATCGCTA
>JAILCK010000132.1 GCA_024680435.1 Lachnospiraceae bacterium | reverse complement strand
TTACTGTTTCTTGGGTAGTTTGTTTTTAGTCTGTTCTTTCAGACTCTCTGAAATTCTCAAAGATTTTCAGGGTTGCATTGTTGTTCGATTGTCAATGTTCTGTGTTGCTCTCTCTTAGCGGCAACGTTGATATATTAGCACACGATGCAGCCTTCGTCAAGAGAAATTTATCAACTTTATAAATCTTTTTTATCAGTATTTATAAGGTTACCGCGCTCATCGCGGTGATTAATAATTTAGCATGAAGGAAGGCCTTTGTCAACGGATTTTGAGAGTTTTTTTAGGCTTTTTTTTGCCCTTCAAGATGATGGGTTTCTTCCTATTATATATACAATATATAGACTTACTTTTCGCTTAATCTTTGTATATTATTCTTTGCCTCTTTTTATAAGAAGAAAACCTTTTTAATTGATTGATAAACAACAAAAAAGGATTGGTATTCACCAATCCTTTTGCTAACGGAGAAAGAGGGATTTGAACCCTCGCGCCGGTTGCCCGACCTACACCCTTAGCAGGGGCGCCTCTTCGGCCTCTTGAGTATTTCTCCAAAAGACTGAACTCCTCTACCAACGATTAAGTTCATTCGTTTTTCAACGCAAGGTTTATTATATCCAAGGGGTAATGGTTTGTCAACAATAAAGTCGGCTAAACTTGCCTATGAATTGGCGTCTAAAACCTCCTGGATTTTTTCTTTTACCAAAGCTGCTATTTCTAGTGACGACATGTCTTTATAGTCTTCATAATATAGGGGCTCTAAATAGAACACTTTTACCGTAACTTTCTTAATCGAGCTTTTATCAAAGGGTACAAATGCGTCGACTATGGCACAGGGTACTATTGGTGCTTTGGCCTTTATGGCACTTTTAAAGCTTCCGCCCTTCATTTCATTCATCTGGTTTCCCTTTTTGCTTCTTGTTCCTTCGGCAAATATAAGGAAGTTTTCTCCGCTAGATACTCTTTCAACCATCTCGTCTATTACCTTAACGGATTTTCTTAAGTCGCTTCTGTCAATGGAGAGTGAATGAAGGGAACTCATTACCTGCTTCAACAAAATGATATTTTTAACCTCAGCCTTTGCCACAAAAGCAAAGGGCCTTGGGGATGATTCTATAAATGCAAGCACATCATAAAGTCCCTGGTGATTTGGGAAGAACACAAACCCGTCCTTTTTTGGTATGTTTTCTACGCCATGGGCTTCTATTGTTACTCGACCTTTTCTGTTAGCCATTATACAAAGCTTTCGAAGATAGTTATATGATTTTTCCAAGCTCCAATTGTGCTTTCCCATATAGGCTAACTTTATTAAATAGAAAGGAACACCAAGGATGCACCTTATTACCATCAATGCTATTCTCATTAAACTATGGGCTCCTTTATATTTCTTTCATTACGGTTTCATAAAGATTGTTTCCCATTGAATCTATTACTACAATTACAGGAAAGTCTTTTACAATAAGCTTTCTTATTGCTTCGGTTCCAAGATCGTCATAGGCAACAACGTCAGAAGAAATTATTGCTTTTGACAAAAGTGCTCCTGCGCCCCCGACTGCAGCAAAGTAAACAGCCTTGTTTCTTACAATGGCATCTTTTACTTCTTTTGTTCTTTTTCCTTTTCCAATCATGCATCTAAGACCTAAGTCTAAAAGCCTGGGAGTATATTTATCCATTCTTCCCGCTGTTGTGGGACCTGCAGATCCTATGGGGCGGCCATCTCTTGCGGGGCTTGGGCCCATATAGTAAATTGTAGTTCCTTCTATATTAATAGGAAGACTTTTATTATCGTTAAGTGCTTCATCCATTCGTTTATGAGCAGCATCTCTTGCGGTATACATTTCTCCGCTTAAATAAACATAGTCTCCTGCTCTTAAACTTTCTGCATCTTCTTTACTTAAAGGAAGCGTTAAATGTTTTTCCATTTTTTCTCCTACAAAGTTCTTGTCACATGTCTGTTTACATGACAGCATATGTTTACGGCAACCGGCATTCCCGCAATGTGTGTGGGATATGTTTCAACACTTACTGAAAGTGCGGTAACCTTTCCTCCAAGTCCACCGGGGCCGATTCCAAGATTGTTTATTTTTTCTAAAAGTTCTTCTTCCAAGTCTTTAACATAGGCAATTTCCGAGTGCTTTCCGATTGGGCGAAGAAGCGCTTTCTTAGCTAGCAAAGCACACTTTTCAAATGTTCCGCCGATTCCCACACCCAAGACCATGGGAGGGCAAGCGTTCGGACCTGCATCTTTTACAGCAGATAATACTGCTGCCTTTACGCCTTCAATTCCCTCGGCAGGCTTTAACATATATATCTTACTCATGTTTTCGCTTCCAAATCCTTTGGGAGCAACGGTTATTTCCACATTTTCACCTTCAACCATTTCATAATGAATGACTGCAGGGGTATTATCTTTTGTATTTTCTCTTATGATAGGATCGTTTACAACGGACTTTCTTAAAAAGCCTTCCGTATAGCCTTCCTTAACACCTTCATTTACCGCATCCGTTATACTGCCGCCAACAAGATGAACGTCCTGTCCGATTTTTAAAAACACAACAGCCATTCCGGTATCCTGACATATGGGAATCATATCTTCTTTTGCAATCTTTAAATTCTCTTCAAGCTGCGAAAGAATTTTCTTCCCGATTTCGGATTCTTCTTTTTTCATAGAATCCTTTATGGCTTCATTCATGTCGGGCGAAAGAAAATGGTTTGCCTCAATGCACATCTCCTTTACAGCCTGTGTGATTTTTTCAACATTCAATTCTCTCATATGGCTTCTCCTAACTCGTTTTATAATAACACACTTTTAAGAGCGTGGTATACTTTTAGTGAGGTGAATAAAATGAAAAAAATATTAACAACCACACTTTTAATATCTTTACTTATTTTTTCTTCATGCGGTAATAAAACTATAAGCAGTGAATCCTCATTTTTTTCATCAGTTTCTTCTGTCAAAGAAACAGCTGTTAAAGAAGAAACCGAGGTTTCTGTTGATTTAAACACTGAATCTTCTATAGAAGAAATTGCTACTATAGTCGATGAGTCTAAAGAAACCGATGATTCAAAGCTTCCTTCTTTATCTGTATCGGGAAGCAATATTGTTAATTCAAACGGAGAAACTTTAGTTTTAAGGGGATTAAGCACTCATGGTATAGCATGGTTTCCTTCATATATAAATGAAGAGTTTTTTCATGAGTTAAAAGATAAGTGGAATTGCTCTGTTGTAAGAATCGCAATGTACACAGATGAGTATGGAGGATTTTGCAGCGGAGGAAATAAAGATGATTTATTAAAGCTTGTTGATGATGGGGTAAACTTTGCAACTGATTCCGGATTATATGTAATTGTGGATTGGCATATTTTATCTGATGCAGATCCAAACATTCATATTGAAGAAGCAAAGGAATTCTTTAAAACCGTTTCTTTAAAATATAAAGATTATACAAACGTAATTTATGAAATCTGTAATGAGCCAAACGGAAATACCACATGGAATGACATAAAGGATTATGCAAATACAATTATTCCGATAATAAGAGAAAATGACGATTCTTCTATTATTATAGTGGGGACGCCAAATTGGTCTCAGGTTGTAACTGCGGCTAAAAACGATCCTATTACAGATTACGATAATATAATGTATGCACTTCACTTTTATGCGGACACTCACAGAGATTCTTTAAGAAACACTTTGGAAGATGCCGTTTCTAACGGATTACCTGTTTTTGTGACAGAGTACGGTATTTGCGATGCCTCCGGAAACGGTGCCATTAATGAAGATGAAGCAAGAAAATGGATGGAACTTTTAGATAAGTATAATGTAAGCTCCATTACCTGGAATATTTCCAATAAAGAAGAAACCAGTGCAATATTTAAATCTTCATGCACAAAAAATTCCGGATTCACCTATGATGATTTAAGCGAATCCGGAAAATGGGTTTTAAATAATTTGGGTGGTTCTTTAGATTAGGAATTACAAAAGCTTTGTGGTCCACTTTCCGGCATCCCACACATCGGTAGCTATGTCTTCATAAAATTCGGGCTCATGGCATACCATTAAGATGCTTCCTTTGTATGCCTTGAGTGCCCTTTTTAATTCTTCTTTTGCTTCAACGTCCAAATGGTTTGTAGGTTCGTCGAGCAAAAGAATGTTGCTTTCTCGATTAATTAATTTGCAAAGCCTTACCTTGGCCTGCTCGCCACCGCTTAATACTTTAACCAAGGATTCAATGTGCTTTGTGGTAAGTCCGCACTTTGCAAGGGCAGATCTTACTTCATATTGAGAAAATCCGGGAAACTCATTCCAGATTTCTTCTATGCAGGTGGTGGAAATGTTTTGATCCATTTCCTGCTCAAAATATCCGATGCTTAAATAATCTCCAAGCTCCACTTCTCCGCTTAAAGGCTTAATAAGGCCAAGAATACTTTTTAAAAGAGTGGTCTTTCCGATTCCGTTTGCACCCTTAATCACTATCTTTTGTCCTCTCTCCATAGATAAAGAAAGAGGTGATGATAAAGGCTCTTCGTACCCGATTACCAAATCTTTTGTCGTAAAAATATATCTTCCGGGAGTTCTGGCTTCTTTAAAGTTAAATTCAGGCTTTGGCTTTTCTCCCGCAAGTTCGATGATATCCATCTTATCAAGTTTCTTTTGTCTTGACATCGCCATGTTTCTTGTTGCAACTCTTGCTTTGTTTCTTGCAACAAAGTCTTTTAACTCTGCAATTTCTTTTTGTTGCTTGTTATATGCGGCTTCAAGCTGAGACTTCTTCATCTCGTAGCTTTCCAAAAACTTATCATAGTTACCTACATATCTGTTTAGCTCCCTATTATCCATATGATAAATAAGATTTACCACGCTGTTTAAAAAAGGAACATCGTGAGATATTAAGATAAACGCATTTTCATATTCATTAAGATATCTTTTAAGCCAGTCAATATGTTCTTTATCAAGATAGTTGGTCGGCTCATCAAGAAGTAATATGTCCGGCTTTTGAAGCAAAAGCTTTGCCAAAAGCACCTTTGTTCTCTGGCCTCCGCTAAGAGCAGTCACGTCTTTATCAAGTCCAAGCTCAATTAGACCCAAAGCTCTTGCCACTTCCTCTACCTTTGTATCAATCATATAAAAATCGTGGGAATCCAAAAGCTCTTGGATAGTTCCAAGTTCTTCCATGTAATCCTCAAGCTCTTTTTCGCTTGCGTCTCCCATCTTATCGCAAATTTCATTCATACGTTTTTCCAAATCAAAAAGAAAATCGAAGGCTGATTTCAAAACGTCTTCGATCGTCATTCCTTTTTGTAAAACTGTGTGCTGGTCTAAATATCCAACCTGAATGTTTTTTGCCCACTCGATTTTACCTTCGTCGGGCATTAACTTGTTTGTGATGATATTCATAAAGGTGGACTTACCTTCGCCGTTGGCGCCGATAAGTCCAATATGTTCACCTTTTAAAAGTCTGAATGATACATTCTCAAAAATAGCTCTGTCACCAAAACCGTGTGTCAGATTTTCGACACTTAAAATACTCATGCAATCTCCTCTTTAGGGGGCATCTTCGCATAGAGAACCTTTAATACTATAGGCGTCAATATGGAAGAAGTAATAATTAATAAAATTACGGATGTAAAATAAACAGGGCTTAAAAGTCCGACCGCAAGTCCCTTTTGAGCTACGATCAATGCAACTTCGCCTCTTGTCATCATTCCGACACCGATCTTAAGAGAGTCTGCCCAGCTAAACTTACAGCATTTTGCCACAAGTCCGCATCCAATAATCTTACAAGCAAGACCTACAAGCACAAATCCTAAAGAGAATAATAAAACAGAAGCATTAAGATCGCTTATATCTGTCTTTAAACCGATACTTGCAAAGAAAATGGGGCCAAAAAGCATGTAGGAATTAATATCCATCTTTTCTGAAATATATTCTGAATCTCTTAAGTTACAAAGAATAATACCCGCAACATAAGCACCGGTAATATCAGCAATTCCAAAATACTTTTCTGCTACATATGCCATGGCAAGGCAAAGAGCAAGTCCCATGATTGGAATTCTTCTTGTGTGAGGATATCTTGAATCTAAGACCTTAAATATCTTATAGATTACAAATCCTACACCTATAGCAAATACAAAGAAAAGTGCAGTAGATAAAATAACCGATCCTGCATTAGAGCTTGCATCCTTAAGTCCTATAACTACAGTAAGTACAATAATACCGATAACATCATCGATAATGGCGGCACTTAAAATAGTGGTTCCGATGAGTCCTTTTAATTTACCCATTTCTCTTAATGCCTGAACCGTAATACTTACACTTGTTGCAGTTAAAATTACACCGATAAACAAGGCCTTAAAGAAATCCGTTGTTCCAACGGCGCTCCATCCATAGAACATGGAATAAAGTACAGTTCCGCCAACAAGGGGCACAAAAACACCGGCACATGCAATAAGTGTTGCTTTGAAACCTGTTTTAATTAAATCATGGAGATTTGTTTCAAGACCGGCACTAAACATCAAAAGAATAACACCGATTTCAGCCATTTGGCTTATGAAATCCGTTAAATTAACAAATCCCAAAACAGAGGGCCCTATTAAAAGGCCCGCTATTATTTCGCCAACTACCTGCGGTGCTTTTAACTTTCTTGCCACTATGCCGAATAATTTTGCAAAAATAACTATAATCGCTAAATCTTTAAAAACTAAATATGATTCCATACTCGCTCCATCTATGCTTATAAATCATTATCATAACCCACAAGTATGAATTGTATCATCTTTTAAAAGTTTTTCAAGCAAATAAGAACTTTTCTATTTTCTTAACTTCTTTAGATGCTTGTCTTCCTTCATTTTGTTAAATCTGGCTACGATATTTTGAGCTTCTTCCTCATCAATTCGTTTTCTTGTCTTAACTGCAAAATATCTGCCGGAATCGGTTTTTCTTACTCGGATTTTTGTTTTTATATATCCGTGTTCCTCGCAAAAAGAAACCCCGATGAAGTATTTACCTGTGGGTGAAAATAACTTTGTAAGCTTCTTTGAATTTTTATCACAAAGGTAACAGCTTGTATTCTTTATCTCCTTATCGGAAATCATAGCTTCTTTGGAAGAAAATGTTCTGGTGATGTATTTATCATAATCTCCAAAAAACTTACGGACTTCATGCTGTTTATCCTTTGGTGGTATAAAGTTATCATACGAATAATGAATTAACGTTTCTTCTTTATTTATTAAAGAAAAGACCTTTGCCGTATAATAGGCATCACTGAATGCTCTGTGGAAGGGAATGTCTTTTTCTATTTTCAAAAAATCTACCGCTGTTTCCAATGCACGTCTTTCTTTTTCTTCATCATACTCAAGTGCAAATAGTTTTTGAGCATCATAAAAAGGAAGAGGTCCGTCCATGAAGGGCTTAAATCCATAGAAAGTCATGTTTCTTTGAAGCTCATTTAAGTCAAGAGGGCCCCAAGTTACAAAACAATAGTCTTCTCCGCACCATTCAAGGAAATTTTCCATTACTTCTTCAAAGGGATGCTCGTGTTTAAGCTCTGCCATTTTAAGATGGACCAATTTTCCTGTCATATAGTGCATGGTTTTATAAACCTGGGGTTTTATGAGCGCACTAAATTCATCAATCATCACTTTCTGATCATTTAACTTAACGGCGCCTATTTCAATTATTTCAAAAGGAATTGCAGGATTAGTGCCTGAAACGGTACTTGACTGATTCCATTCCAAATCAAAAACAATATAATTCATTCAGTTCTCCAATTACTTTATATGTTATAATTGTAGTTATATTTATACCATCTTGTCAAATATATATAAGAGGGTAAGTCTTACTAAGGAGGACAGATAATGCGTTTTCATCAAGGATGTTGGGTGAAAAGAAAAGGGGTCGAACTTTTTTCTCCGAAAGAAGTTCATTTCTTTGATGTAAAAGATAATATCTTAAGTGTTTGTGCACCCACAATACCAATCAGATCAAGGGGCGATGTGCTTGAAGGAATCAATCTTACGATTTGTTTTTCTTCTCCTGCTCCCGAAGTAATAAGAGTACAAACTAAGCACCATTTGGGAGTTTCCCACAAGGGACCCGATTTTGAATTGAATCTTCCTAAAAAGTCTTGTCTTGATATTGAAGAAAAGGAAGACAAATTTATTTTAAAGAGCGGTTCTCTTTCTTTGGAAGTAACAAAGAATCCTTTCTCTTTGGTTTATAAGAGAAACGGCGAAATTATCACAAAGAGCATAAATGATCTTGCTTGTGTTAAGGAAAATTGGCACGGTTACTATTACGATAATGACGGAGACACCAAGAATACTTACATGACTCAAAGCTTATCTCTTTCAGTTGATGAGCTTGTTTACGGTCTTGGAGAAAGATTTACTTCATTTACAAAAAATGGTCAGAATGTTGAAATTTGGAATGAAGACGGTGGCACAAATACCGAGTTTTCCTACAAGAATATTCCATTTTATATCACAAACCGCGGATATGGCGTTTTGGTTAACCATCCCGAAAAGGTTTCTTTTGAAGTAGCCAGCGAATTTGTGACAAAAGTTAATTTCACGGTTGAAGGAAACGAGCTTGATTATTTCCTTATAAACGGTCCTTCCATGAAAGAAGTTTTGATGCGCTATACCGATTTGACCGGAAAGCCCGCACTTCCCGCACCTTGGACCTTCGGACTTTGGCTTTCAACTTCTTTTACCACAAACTACGATGAAAAAACTGTTATGAGTTTTGTGGATGGAATGCTTGAAAGAGGAATTCCCTTAAGAGTTTTCCATTTTGACTGCTACTGGATGAAAGAATTCCATTGGAGCAGCTTCATCTGGGATGACAGAGTTTTCCCGGATCCTGTGGGAATGCTAAAAAGAATAAAGGCTAAGGGATTAAATATTTGCGTTTGGATTAATCCTTACATAGGTCAAGAGTCTCCTTTATTTAAAGAAGGTGTTGAAGGCGGTTTCTTTGTAAAAAGAAAAAATGGCGATGTTTGGCAATGGGATATGTGGCAAGCAGGTATGGCACTTGTCGATTTCACAAACCCCGCAGCTTGCAAATGGTTTAAATCAAAACTTGCCGCTTTACTTGATATGGGGGTTGATTGCTTTAAGACAGACTTTGGCGAAAGAATCCCTACGGATGTTGTCTACTTTGATGGCTCTGATGCAGTAAAAATGCATAACTACTACACATATCTTTACAACAAGTGTGTTTATGAACTTTTGGAAGAAAAGCGTGGAAAGGGCGAAGCCGTTTTATTTGCAAGAAGCGCAACAGTAGGCGGTCAAAAGTTCCCAGTACATTGGGGCGGAGATTGCTGGTCTGACTATGAATCTATGGAAGAATCATTACGTGGTGGATTATCATTACTTATGTCAGGTTTTGGATTCTGGAGTCATGATATCGGCGGATTCGAAGCTACTTCCACTCCCGATGTATATAAGCGCTGGGCAGCATTCGGACTCTTATCTTCTCATTCAAGATTACATGGAAGCTCATCTTACAGAGTACCGTGGGCTTACGATGAAGAAGCAGTTGATGTAGTTAGAAAATTCACTAAACTAAAAGCTTCTTTAATGCCTTACCTTTATAAAACAGCAGTCGAAGCTCATACTTTGGGCGTTCCTTCAATGAGAAGTATGGTCATGGAATTCACTCAGGATAGAAACACTCATCATTTGGATAAGCAGTATATGCTCGGTGATTCTTTACTTGTTGCACCTATCTTTAATGATGAAAGCATCGGTAACTTCTATCTTCCTGAAGGTAAATGGACAAATCTTTTTACAAATGAAACATATGATGGCTCAAAATGGTATTCTCAAAAATTTGATTACCTTTCAATTCCTTTATTTGTAAAAGAAAATTCAATTGTTGCTTTTGGTGAACATGACGATAAGCCCGATTACGATTATGAAGTTAATCCCACAATAAAAATTTATGAGATTAAGGACGGAGCAACAATCAATACAGTCATTTATAATCAGAAGGGTAAAGAAGCTGTAAAAATCGAAGCTACCAGAAAAGGAACTGTTGTTTCGGTATCTTCTTCTTCTAAAATAAAAAATGTTGAGCTTATAAGCTCTGATAAGAATTTAACTTTAGAAGTAAAATAATTGGTTCTTTAAATATAAAAGAAGGTTTGATAATTTCAAACCTTCTTTTTTTATTAGTCTAAATGAAATACTGTTTTTAAATCTACAGACACGGGACTGTTATCGGGATTTGTTTCCATGATGGGTGCCATGAAGTCCCACCATTTTCTGTTTATGGCGGTGTCTGCTCCTTTCGCCCAAAGTTCTTCGTCTTCAATTTCTATATAACCAAAAAGTGTAAGAGTTTCTTTGTCCAAAAAGATAGTGTAATTTTTTCCGCCGTGCTCATGGATCATATCCTGCATTTCCGGCCAGAGTTCGTTGTGTCTTTTTTCATATTCCTCTTCCATCCCCGGATACAATTTCATCTTAAAACCTTTGATCATTTTAGCCTCCCTAAAAGTAATATAGTGTCGCAAATACTTCATTTATTATTGTGTGAAAATGAAAAAATGCCTCTGTGTTCGTTTTTCGCAATTCTCATGCCTATAATCATACATTTTCACCTATAAAAAAAGAAGCCAGAGGCTTCTTTAGAAAACGTTCCCGACGGGAATCGAACCCATAGCTAGCGCTTAGGAGGCGCTTGTTTTATCCGTTAAACTACGAGAACAAATTTCAAATGGGTGAAAAGATTCAACCATTTGATTTTACATTACTTTAACGGATAATTCAACTGTCCTTGAAGCCAAATCGTTCCTTTAAATCTTCTTCCAACTGCAGGTTCACCAAAGAGGTCTTCCTTGTTTATGCATACATCAATATGCATGCCGTTACAAGAAATTGCCATTTGATAAACCATCTCATCGGTGACCGAATTTTTTACTTCGTTAATCTCTTCGATTTCACCCATAACGGAATACAAATCACATTCCACACCATAAGGCATAAAATATGTATCGACTATAGTATAGAGGTCATCTTCTTTTATTCTTCTTGATAAAGTTGAATAAACATCGATATCGTCTATCGTCAAAGACTCAATTGCTTTTTCATCACCTTGACGCGCAGCTTCAATAAGCTTATCACGATTCTTTATTTTCTTTCCACCCTTTTGCTTTGCCAAAATATCTTTGGCAAGGGGCATCATTATTGTGCCCTTATCGGATAGAGCTGAAAAAGAAACCGAAACTCCGTTTAAAGATTCTTTTCCTGAAAGAGATTCTTTCATGTAATCTATTCTGTTTATTAGGTAATAAATAATGGTAACTCCGATTTTGTTGTCTTCGCAAATTCCCGAAAAGGCAACTCGGCTTGCCTGCCTGTCGACACTAGACCTTGAGTTTGTGCTTATCGTACTTGGTTCAAAGCAAGGAAAAGCATATTCCCAAACAAACTCATCTTTTGAATCTATGTCACCGCAAACAACCAGCCCCATATTGTTTCCAACTTTAAAATATTTATCTCCGTAAACCACGTCGTCTTTATATAAGTTGTAATATGATGCAACCGGATTATCCAATGCCTTCTTTATTAAATTATTAAACTCTTCTCTTGTTTTAATCTTTGAGAAGCCAATGGCACGCAAAAATCTATGCACGTCTAATCTCCGTATTTATTTCAATACTTTCTTTCCACCCATGTAAGGCCATAATACTTCGGGAATTGTAACCGAACCGTCAGCCTGCAAGTGGTTTTCCAAGAATGCAATCAACATTCTGGGAGGAGCAACAACTGTGTTGTTTAAAGTATGAGCAAAATACTTATTTCCATCTTTATCTTTTACTCTAATCTTTAATCTTCTTGCCTGAGCATCTCCTAAGTTAGAACATGATCCGACTTCAAAGTATTTCTTCTGTCTGGGTGACCATGCTTCAACGTCGTAGGACTTAACCTTAAGATCTGCCAAATCTCCTGAACAACATTCAATAGTACGAACGGGAATATCCATTGATCTGAAAAGATCAACAGTATTCTGCCATAATTTGTCAAACCACATAGCTGATTCTTCAGGCTTACATACGACTATCATTTCCTGCTTTTCAAACTGGTGAATACGATAAACGCCTCTTTCTTCAATACCATGAGCACCTTTTTCTTTTCTGAAACAAGGTGAATAGCTTGTAAGAGTTAAAGGTAATTTTTCTTCAGGAGTGATGGTATCAATAAACTTACCGATCATTGAGTGTTCGCTTGTGCCGATAAGATAAAGGTCTTCGCCTTCAATCTTATACATCATTGCATCCATTTCAGCAAAGCTCATAACACCGGTAACTACATTTGATCTGATCATGAAAGGAGGAACACAATATGTAAAACCTCTGTCAATCATGAAGTCTCTTGCATAAGAGATTACTGCGGAATGAAGTCTTGCGATGTCGCCCATAAGATAATAGAATCCATTACCTGCTACCTTACCTGCTGCATCGATATCGATTCCGTTAAACTTTTCCATTATTTCTGTATGATAGGGAACTTCAAAATCGGGAACTACGGGTTCACCGTATCTCTTTATTTCTACGTTTTCGCTGTCATCTTTACCGATAGGAACGCTGGGGTCGATAATATTGGGAATCACCATCATAATCTTTGTGGTCTTTTCTTCGCATTCCTTCTGTTTTTCTTCTACCTTTGTAAGAAGTTCAGCCTTTTCTGCAACTGCTTTTTTAATCTTTTCAGCTTCATCCTTCTTACCCTGAGCCATTAATGCTCCGATTTCTTTTGAAAGCTTGTTCTTTTCGGCCTTTATATTATCGGCTTCCTGCTGAGCCTTTCTTCTTTCTTCATCCAAAACAATAACTTCATCTACAAGGGGAAGCTTATCGTCCTGAAATTTCTTCCGGATATTTTCTTTTACTATTTCCGGATTTTCTCTTAAGAACTTGATGTCTATCATGATATAGACTCCTTTCAATAGCATTTATCTTATAGTAATACTTTTTCAATATAAACGTTCTTTATTTCAACGAGATCACAAATTCTATCTTCTTCAAGCATTTCACCCTTTGCGTTTTTGATAATTCTTAAAACGGGCCTTTCCGGAAATTGCTTGTTCTGCTTGATAACAATACCCATCTCGTTAGTATTTAATACTACCACAGTTCCGGCAGGATAAACAGCCGTAAAATCTAAAAGTGTATTTACAACGTCTTCATCATACAACACACCCTTAGATACTTTCATATATTCTACCGCTTCATATACTCTTGCGCGTTTACAACCTATTCCGCATATCATTTCGTCAAATGCATCGCAAATCTGTAAAATTTCTGCCTCAGGTTCGAATTCTCTTACGTGCAAAGGATAACCACTTCCGTCGAGACGTTCGTGGTGCTGTAAAATCATGTTTTTAGCGCTCTTAGAAATCCAGTCTTCTTTTTCCAAAGCAGAATAAGCATAAGCGGGATGCTTGTGATATTCGATAATCTTCTTTTCATCCATTTCGCTTATTATCTGGTTGGAATAATCAAAATCCAAATATCTTAAACCGATATCATGAAAAAGACATGCTACACCAAGATCGTGGATTCTTGTTTTGTCGATTTTTCTCTTAATTGCAATTAAAACCGCCAAAGAGCATACACTTATTGAGTGCTCGTATATATCGGCACTTCTTTCTTGAATATCATATATCTGCTCAACCAGGTCATCATTCTCCAAAATGTTTGAAATGATTCCGTCTGCAGTTTTTGTAAGTTCTTCTAACTCAGAGTTGTCGTTATAGATATGTCTCTCCAATACAGATCTAACTTTTTCTCTGAAAATATCTTCTACGTCTTCACGCAGTATTACTACTTGCTCAGGACTTAGTCTGTCATCTTCGATGAACACTTCCGTAATCCCAAGCTGAATAATCTTTGGTATGTATTCAGGTTTTAAAATGGTTCCCGCCGCGAGCAATTCCTGATAATTAGAAGTCATTATCGGCCTTGCAAGCTTTTCATTACCTACAATATCCTCTAATTTGCATAGTTTCATGTGTTTTATCCCCTATATATCACATTACTTTTGCATTGCCATATTTAATGCCTTTTGTTCCTCGTCTCCAAGAGGTAAATTGCATATTCCGGCTTTTATTTCTTTTGAATATGTGTAGCAACCATCCGTTCCATGCACGGAATTAATCACGAAACCATTATCCTTTTCGTCGAGTAGCACTAATGAAAAGCTTAGCTTTCCACCCATCTGTGCGAACGCATCGTACTTTATTAAGCCAACCTTTTGGAAGGTGTTCTCCATTTTCTTATAAAGTACTCGGATATCTTTTCTGTTGGTCTCAGCCAATTGTCTTATGGTTGCATTTTCGTTAAACAGACTTCCGATTTCTTTTTCAAGACTCTTCCCATCTCTGCCTTGAGAAAATCTGTTATAACGTTTTTTTAGTTTACTTAGTTCTATACTCAGTACTATACATATTATAAGTAATATGAATAATACTCCGGCTAACGCAAGGATCACTATCCCAATGTCCCAGCTGCCCATTCCAATGTCTGATAAAATCTTGCTGTTCATAATTCTCCCCTACTTTATTCGTGCTATTAAACGATCAAGTTCTTCATTGGTATAAAACTCAATTTCTATTTTACCCGAACCGTCACCTTTTCCGGAGATCTGAACCTTAGTGCCAAGATTTTGTTTAAGCTTTTCGGCTATGTCCTGATAGAAAATATCAAGTTCTTTATTAACTGCAGGCTTTTCCTTTGCAGGCTTTCCATAATTCTTTACAAGCTTTTCTACATCTCTTACAGAGAGATTTTCTGCAATAATCTTATCTGCAACTTCATCCTGTACTGACGAATCTTCTATGGAAAGAAGCGTTCTTGCATGACCTTCGGAAAGTTTTCCTTTAATAACCAATTCCTGTACTTTTTTACTTAGCTTAAGTAATCTCATTGAATTGGTAATTGTGGATCTGCTCTTAGATACTTTAACTGCAACATCTTCCTGTTTAAGATCAAAATCCGTCATTAACTTCTTATAAGCTAAAGCTTCTTCAATAGGATTTAAATCTTTTCTTTGCAAATTTTCTATCAAGGAAATTTCAACAATTTCCTGTTCGGAATAATTACGGATGATTACAGGAACTTCTTTCAATCCTGCAAGTCTGGCAGCACGCCATCTTCTTTCACCCGCAATAATTTCATAATGGTCTTTTCTGTCCTGAACCAATATGGGTTGAATCAATCCATGCTGCTTAATAGAATCTGAAAGTTCTTCAAGGGCTTCTTTATCAAATTCTTTACGAGGCTGATCTCTGTTAGGCTCAATCTGCGTAATCTTTACAATTGTTTCTGTAGCTTTTCCGTCGCTTTTTTCGATTTCTTGCTGTACAATTTTGTCTTCCTGGATTGCGGGTATTGCTTTTGGAATCATTGCATCCAGGCCTTTTCCCAAACCTCTGGCTGCCATATGAGCCTACCTCCTATTTTTTACTACTTCGTCAGCAAGTGCTGCATAAGCTTCTGCTCCGGCAGATTTGGGATCATACTGATTAATAGGCATTCCAAAACTGGGTGCTTCCGCAAGTCTGACATTTCTTGGAATCAATGTTTTAAATATTTTCTGCTGTAAAACGCTCTTAACGTTATCAACAACCTGATTTGAAAGATTTGTTCTTGAATCGTACATTGTGAAAACAACGCCTTCCATATCCAAATCAGGATTCAATCTTTCTTTTACAAGATTAACTGTATGAATTAACTGGCTTAATCCTTCCAATGCATAATACTCGCATTGAATAGGAACCAAAACTGTATCTGCCGTTGTCATGGCATTTACAGTCAACATACTAAGTGAAGGAGGACAGTCAATCATGATAAAATCATAATCTTCCCTGATCCAGTCGATTTCTCTTTTTAAAATGAACTCTCTCTTGTCGGCATCTATTAATTCAATTTCTACAGCTGCCAAGTTAACATTTGAAGGAATAATTGAAACACCGGACTTTTTATCTTTAATGATGCAATCCTGAACGGAGCACTCACCTAAAAGTAATTCATAAATAGTGTTCTCAAGCTCGTTCTTTTCTATACCAAAACCACTGGTGGTGTTACCCTGAGGATCGGTATCAACAACTAAAACTTTTTTCCCTTTCTCAGCCAATGCTGCGGAAAGATTTATTGCTGTTGTTGTCTTTCCTACACCGCCTTTTTGGTTTGCAATTGCTATTACTCTTCCCATTTAAACCAATTTCCTTTACTCTATATTTCATTATCGTGTATTATAACACTTTCAAAGTGCTTATTCTACACAGATGATGCCTCATTTATGTTTCACGCCCTGTATTTTTTGATGTTTCACGCCCTTTTTGACTATATCTTGGGGTTAAAATGTTTCACGTGAAACATATTTTGGGGTTTGCGGCACTGTTTCATAGAAATGTTTCACGTGAAACATCCTACAAATTAACATAGTTGTTTCTTATAGCAAAAACAGCTGCTTGGGTACGGTCAGAAACATTAATCTTTCTAAAAATGTTGGTGATATGATTCTTCACTGTACGCTCACTGATAGAAAATTCAGATGCAATATCTTTATTGGTATGTCCCAACGCAATGCTGATAAGGATCTGCTTTTCTCTCTTAGTGATACGTTCACCCTTATTGTAGTCTTCCGCTCTTCTTAATAATCTTGCGTTAAGAGCAGGAACTAAATCCGCCTGAATATATCTTTCACCGAAATAAACGGCTTTGATTGCTTTTATTAATTCTGTGGATCCTGCTTCTTTCAACACATAACCGTTTGCACCAAAATCAACAGCTTCCATAACATACTCTACTTCGTTATGAACAGAAAGCATAAGATACTTAACATCTTTATTAATCTTCTTTAGTTCCTTAAGCAATTTTGTTCCGGAACAATCAGGAAGATTAATATCCAAGACAACAACATCACAAGGTTCATTTGCAACAATTTCCTTGCTCTCTTCTCCTGTAGAAGCTTGTGCACAAACAACGATTTGAGGATCAAACTCCAATAACTGTTTGACACCCTCTCTTAACATTTTGTGGTCATCAACCAAAACAACTCTTATACTCACAAAACCCTCCTTAAATCCAACTACGACGAAAGTTCTATGGTAACCTTTGAACCGACAGGAACGTTTTGAATTGAAAAAACACCTCCGAGCATGCTAACTCGCTCTTTCAATATTTTCATTCCGAAATGATTCTCTTTTTCCAAATCATCCAAACTGATTCCCTGACCGTCATCGGTTACTTCAACATATATACTCGTACCCCTGTCGAGCACCTTTACTTCAATTTTCTTTCCATTTGAATGCTTGATAGAGTTAACCACCAATTCCTGGATGATACGGAAAATACTAAGAAGTATTAAATTATCCTTATCATCGATGTCATCAATATGGTAGGAAATTTCCATATTAGTGCGATTTCTGTAGCCGTCCAACTGATTTTCTATAGTTTGTTTAAATCCAAAATCATCGAACTGCATGGGACGAAGGTCGAATATTGTGTTTCGAATATCGTCGATAGTTCCTTTTACAAGTTTTCTATTAGATTCAAGTTCAAGCTTAGCCCGAACCGCATCATAATCAATAAACTTTTCTGCAAGTTCTAAATTATGCATAAGCAGCGATAAATTCTGTAGCACAGAATCATGCAAACCTGCAGCAATTCTTTGCCTGTCATCTTCTTGCATTTGAAGATAAAGCATGCGAGTATCGTTTTTCTCTCTTACTTTCTTTTCAGAAAGGTCTTCCAATTCATCAGGCTTTAATTCATTAATCGAATCAATCTTTTTTGTAATGTTACCTAACTTTTTATAATAAGTGCGTAACTCTTCTTCGAGTTTTTCTATCTCAAGTTTCTTTTCATAAACCTGATCCTTATAAACTCGAGAGGCACTTCTGGGAGAAAACATATTGTAATCGTTGTCGTCTTTTTTATTCAAAGACTCAATGAAATCATTACATTGTCTAATCTGAGTTTCTACTTCTACAATTTTGTCCTGCAAATCTTTTCTGTCATCAAGGAAATTTTTCTTTAAATCCAATAAAATGTCATTAGTTCGATTATCAGACATATGAAACTCCTTTTATAAAGGTTTCTTTACAGGGGTTCCGGCTTTTCTTGGATAACCGGAAGGTGTATTGGTTTCTTTCTTAACAACAATAATAGCTCTTTTATAATCAGTTCCGGGTAAAACAAAAGAAACATTTTTCTTTAACTTTCCACCTAAAACAGAAAATGCATTTTGTGATAAAGAAACTTCTTCATCTGCCTTTTCGGATTTGTAAGCAATAAACTCTCCGCCAAGTTTCACAAAAGGAATGCAATACTCACTTAAAACCGGAAGAGAAGCAACGGCTCTTGCCGTCGCAAAATCAAACTGCTCTCTAAACTCGCTCTTTTTTGCAAACTCTTCTACTCTGGCATGAACGGTTTCTATTTTTTCTAAAGATAATTCTTTTATTACTTCATTTAAAAACTTAATTCTTTTATCCAAAGAATCCATCAATGTAAGCTTTAACTCAGGAAAAAGAATCTTTAAACAAATTCCGGGAAATCCTGCACCTGTTCCTACATCAATCATGGTTTTATCTTTAAAGAAATCAGAAGCATCTTTATAAGAAGAAAATAGTTTAACTATAGAACCTGAATCAAGAAAGTGCTTAACGCAAACATCCTCGTATTCTGTAATGGCTGTTAAATTAATCTTCTCATTCCATTCAATAAGTAACTTATAATAAGTAATAAATTGCGATAATTGTCTTTCAGATAATATAATATCTAAGCTTCTAAAGACGTCTTCTAAATATTTTTCGCTAATTGCCATTATTTTTTCCTGTATTTTAACTGTTCCAAATATACAAGCAAAACTGATATATCAGCCGGTGTTACACCTGAAAGTCTTGAAGCCTGACCTACACTTAAAGGCCTAAACTGTTTAAGCTTCTGTCTTGCTTCCAATCTTAAACTTGATACATCATCATAATCTATATCATCGGGAATCAGTTTCTTTTCCATTTTTTTAAACTGAGCTACCTGATGCATCTGTCTTTCTATATAACCTTCATACTTAACTTGAATAATAACTTCCTCAAGTACATCATAAGGTAAATTTTGTCTTTCGTCATCAAGTTCGGCCAAATTTTCATACGTAAGTTCAGGTCTGCACATTAAGTCCGCAAGACTTGCACCTGTTTTAAGCAATGAACTTTCGTGCCTTGTAAGAAAATCCTGAGTTCTTTTATTGGCACCAACCATTGTTGATTTAAGTCTGTTAACTTCCTTTTCAATGGCTTCTTGCTTTTTTAAAGTTTTCTCGTAATCTTCTTTTGAAACAAGACCAACTTCATAACCGAATTTTCTGAGTCTTAAATCAGCATTATCCTGTCTTAAAAGTAATCTGTATTCAGCTCTTGAAGTCATCATTCGATAAGGTTCCCTGTTATCTTTTGTAACAAGATCATCAATCAAAACTCCGATGTAAGCTTCGGATCTATCCAAAACCAAAGGATCTTTTCCTTTAATTTTCATTGCGGCATTAATACCTGCAATAAGACCCTGGGCCGCTGCTTCTTCATATCCGGAACTTCCGTTAAACTGTCCTGCACAAAAAAGACCGCTTATCTTTTTTAACTCTAAAGAAGGTAAAAGCTGATTCGGTTCAAGGCAATCATATTCAATAGCATATGCATTTCTAACAATCTTACAATTTTCTAAGCCGGGAACTGTTCTGTACATCTTAAGCTGAACATCCTCAGGTAGTGAAGAAGACATACCACCGATATACATTTCATTTGTATACAAACCTTCAGGCTCAATAAAAACCTGATGTCTTTCTTTTTCCGCAAATTTAACAACTTTATCTTCTATGGAAGGACAATATCTGGGCCCTGTTCCTTCAATTATTCCTGCATAAATAGGAGAGCGATCTAAATTCGCTCTGATAATTTTATGAGTTTCTTCGTTTGTGTAAGTAAGCCAGCAAGAAACCTGTTCCTTCTGAACTGACTCAGGATCCGTTGAATAAGAAAAAGGAATTATTCTTTCGTCTCCAAACTGCTCTTCCATCTTGGAAAAATCAATGCTTCGTTTATCCATTCTGGCAGGAGTACCTGTTTTAAATCTTCTTAACAAAATTCCGTTATCAATAAGATTTTGTGAAAGATTGTTTGCAGCCTGAAGTCCTGAAGGTCCTGTGTAAGTAATTGCTTCACCGCACAAACATCTTGCCTTAAGATAAGTACCTGTACAAAGAACAACTGCTTTACACATGTAAGTTGTTCCTGTATTTGTAACCACACCTTTAACCTGATTTTCTTCAATTATGAGTTTGCAAATTTCTGCCTGCTTGATTGTAAGATTTTCAGTATTTTCCAATACTCTTCTCATAGATCTTGAGTATTCGGCTTTATCGGCCTGTGCTCTTAACGAATGAACGGCAGGTCCCTTTGAAACATTCAACATTTTTGATTGAATGAAAGTCTTATCAATATTCTTACCCATCTCTCCGCCGAGGGCATCAACTTCTCTAACCAAATGACCTTTTGAAGTTCCGCCAACATTAGGATTACAAGGCATAAGTGCAATACTGTCGACACTAACTGTAAACATTACGGTTTCTAAACCAAGTCTGGCAGAAGCTAAAGCAGCTTCACATCCCGCATGGCCGGCACCGACTATACATACATCTACATTTTCAACCCATTGATTCTTGTTTTCTTCGCTCATAAAACTTCCTAACTATTTACCCATACAAAACTTAGAAAAGATTTCATTTACCAAATCATCATCAACATCTTCACCGATGATTTTTCCAAGTGATGCATAAGCATTCATCAAATCTATAGAATAAAAATCTTCAGGCAAATCTTTTAAAATGCTGTCTAAAACCATGTTAAAAGAATCAAGAGCATTTTTTATTTCCTGAGCCTGCCTCATATTTGTAATATATAATTCGTCGTTGGAAGGTAACTTTCCTTCCAAAAACATATCTTCAATAATATCTTCTAATTTCTTGATACCGATAGATTCTTTTGCTGATATCTCCAATATAGCACAATCATCGGAAAAGAGATTCGAAACATTTTCTTTTGAAAGAACACATTTTGCGTCAATCTTATTAATCAAAACAATTGTCTTCTTATTCTTGATTAAATCGATGATTTCTTCGTCTTCTTTAGATAAAGGTTTTGTGGCATCCATAATGAACAAAATAAGGTCAGCAGAATCTGCATACTTTTTTGCTCTCGACACACCAATATTTTCTACATAATCATCTGTTTCTCTGATACCGGCAGTATCAATAAGATTTAAAGAAATATCATTAATCGTAACAGATTCTTCGATAATATCTCTGGTGGTACCTGCTATATCAGTAACAATAGCTTTTTCATAACCGGATAATACATTTAACAAAGAAGATTTTCCAACATTGGGCTTTCCTAAAATAACGGTATTAATACCTTCCTTTAAGAATTTTCCTTTCTGTGTGGAATCATATAATTTATTTACTTCTTCTATTAAATAATTAATGGATGAAGAAAGTCTTTCTTTATATCCGTCTAAAGAAATATGCTCTGGATCATCTAAAGCTGATTCAATAAAAGCAATCTCATAAAGAGTTTTTTCTCTGATTTCTTTTATTTTATCAAACAATCGACCTTCCAGATGAAGTAAAGAATTTTTTAAAGCCTGGTTGTTCTTTGAAGAAATTACATCCATAACAGCTTCAGCTTTTGATAAATCTATTCTTCCATTTAAAAAAGCTCTTTTTGTAAATTCGCCGGGTTCGGCAAGCCTTGCACCATTTTGCAAAACAAGTTCAAGAATTTTTTTACAAACCAAAATACCGCCGTGACAATTAATTTCAACCACGTCTTCTTTTGTAAAAGAATTCGGTGCCTTCATGATAGAAACCATTACTTCATCCACTATTTCATCTTCGGAAACAATAAAACCGTAATGAATGGTATGAGTTTTAAAAGACAAAAGAGTTTTCTTGTTGTCTTTATTAACAAAAATACTATTTACAATATTTAATGCCTCATCACCGGATACTCTTATGATTCCGATTCCACCTTCGCTTAATGCGGTGGAAATAGCAGCTATAGTATTAGTCTCCATACTTTCACCTAAAAATAGGTGCCCTAAGTTTACACTTAAGGCACCCTTCAATTATTTCTTCATTGTAACAACAACATGTCTGTAGGGCTCTTCGCCTTCACTGTGAGTAGTTACATACTTATCATTCTGCAGTGCCGAATGAATAACTCTTCTTTCGTAAGGATTCATAGGTTCCAAAGAAACGCTTCTTTTTGTTCTCTTTACTTTGAAAGCCATGTTCTTTGCAAGATTTTCAAGGGTTTCTTTTCTACGTTCACGATAATTCTCTGTATCTACTTTTACTCTGATGTAATCTTCTTCACCTTTATTTGCAACAAGTGATGCAAGATATTGTAAAGAATCGAGGGTAGCTCCTCTTTTACCAATCAAAATTCCCATGTCATCACCGGAAATTTCGATATCCATATTTCTTTGATCTTTGTCATATGAAATCTTTACAAGTGCTTCAACTTTCATAGCACCCAAAACTTCATTTAAAAAGGTTTTAACTCTGTCTTCCAAAGAATCCTTTACTCTAGCCTTAATGGTAGCGGGCTTTGAGTTGAATCCCAAAAATCCGGAAGAACCTTCTTCTACAACTTCATATTCCAATCTATCGCTAGTTACAGACAGGCTCTGACATGCTTCAGTAATAGCATCGTCTACTGTCTTAGCAGAAAACTCTCTATATTCCATCTGTAATCTCCCTATTTATTGTTTCTTTCGTTATACTCTTTTACCATATTAGCTTTTGCAGCTAACGAACCGGGCTTAGCAACATTTTTGTTCTTATATTCTGTTGAAGCATTTTTATCTTCACTAACAGGCTTTCCGTTTAACATTGCAGCCTTTTGAGAAATAGTAGGCTTTTTAGCCATAGACTTTGTTGAAATGGAAGCGTTCTGAGCAAGCTTCTCAGGATCAATACCTGCTTTTCTAAGTCTGGCGTTTCTCTTTTCAACATTTTTCTTTATTTCAGCATCAAGATCCATTTTGTCAATGTGCTTATTGATAAGAACCTGTTCAACACTTCTTATAACTGCACCGGCAATCCAGTAAATACCCATACCTGAAGG
>JAILCK010000129.1 GCA_024680435.1 Lachnospiraceae bacterium | reverse complement strand
TTCTTTATGATAAGAAAAATATAGATGTTTCTTCGGCAGTAGCGGCATTAAGAACTTTTGCAAGAAAAGAGGACTTTAAAAAGTTTCTTAAAAACGGAAAGAAAACGGCAGGAGTTTTTGCAAACTACGGATTTTACCTTGCTTGTGGAATGTCTCGATACTTACAGCTACAAATGCCTAAAAAGAAAAATAAAATTACAGTAGATGTCAATGCTTCGGAAGATAAAATCATTAAAGAGTTAAATGATTTTAAGCCTTCAATGTTAAGCGGATATCCTTCTAACCTGGCTCTTTTAGCAGATTACAAAGAACTTTCAATAAGCCCTGACGTAGTGATTACAGGGGGAGAACTTTTAACGGACGAAATAAGAAAAAAACTAAGCGACAGATTCTCCTGTTACGTTCAAACCCATTACTCATGCACCGAAGCAGGTGAAATAGCGTGTGAATGCTCCGAAGGACATTTGCATATAAATGAGGACTGGGTGATAGTGGAGCCTGTTGATAAAGATAACAATCCTGTGGGATTCGGGGTTCGCTCGGATAAGGTTTTAATAACAAATTTATCTAACTATATTCAGCCTTTCATAAGGTATGAACTAACCGACAGAATCGTTGTCCATAATGAAAAATGTAAGTGCGGTAAGAGCTCTTGTTTTCTTGAAATTGAAGGAAGAACCGATGACATTTTAGAATTTGAAAACGGCGTTTCAATTGCTCCCATGTCATTTTATAAGATACTTGAAGAGATACCTGAAATAAAAAGATTTCAATTAATTCAAAGGTCAAAAAACAAGCTTGAGTTAAGGCTTCTTACAGATGAAAGGGATGTGGCTTTTAGAAAAGCCACCAAAGATTTACAAGAGTTTCTACATAGTAAAGAAATTTACAATGTGGAAGTTTCTTTGTCCGAAGAAGCACCTAAAGCAAATAAAGTAAGCGGAAAATTTAAGCATATTTATAAAGACTTCGAGTGAAAAAAATAATATAATGATGAAAAGCTTTATTTGACCTAAGGAGTGACGGATGAAGATACTTTTGCTTGAAGATGACTCGGCTATAGGAATGGGCCTTAAGTATTCTCTTGAAAAAGAAGGGTATGCGGTAGACCATTTTGAAAACTGCAAAGGAGCGATGGGTAGCTTTAAAAAGGGCGATTACTCTCTTTGCATTTTGGATATAAATTTGCCTGACGGAAACGGATACGATGTTTGCAGGTTTATAAAAGAAAAAGAAGACATTCCGGTTATATTTTTAACCGCTTCCGATGCGGAAGTTAACGTGGTAATGGGCTTAGAAATGGGGGCTGATGACTATATTTGCAAGCCCTTTAGAGTTAATGAACTTATGGCGCGCATTAAAACCGTTTTACGTAGAGCCGGCAAGGGAACAAATGATGATGCAGTGAAAGACAGCGTTATTGTCATTGGAAATGTAAAGGTAAATAAAAGCGAAGCGAAGGTTTACATAACAAAAGGCGAAAAAGAAGAAACCGTAGAGCTTACAGCCTTGGAATACAGGCTCCTGCTTGCTTTTTTAAATAACCGAGGCGTTGTACTTTCAAGAAATAAGCTCTTGGAAGATATGTGGGATGTAAGCGGAGATTTTGTAAACGATAACACACTTACGGTTTACATAAAGAGACTCAGAGATAAGATAGAAGAAAATCCCACAGACCCTAAGATTATTAAAACGGTTCGCGGACTCGGATACATGGTAGAGCGAGAATAGATACTAAAAAAGAGGGCGGGATAATGTTTAGAAATAAGGACTTTAAACAGATAATAATAGTTGGAAGCATAGTTACGGCTGTGCTTTCTATTATTGTCTTAAATTTAAATGCATGGGCAGGTTTGGCAACGCTTTTATTAGGAGGGTTTCTAATCCTGTTTTTTTCTTTTTACACAAAGAAGCGATACGAAGATATAGAAAACCTTAACGAATACCTTACAAAGGTATTGTCGGGGGACGATTCTACGGAAATCTTTGACCAGCAGGAAGGTGAGATTTCTATTTTAAAGTCAAACATTTATAAGACCACCACCACCTTAAAATATCAAAAGGAAATGCTTTCAAAGGATAAAAAGCGAATGGCTGATGCCATTGCAAACATAAGCCATCAGCTTAAAACTCCCCTTACTTCCATGATGGTTATGAACGACCTTTTAAAGGATGAAGAGGATAAGGAAAAGCAAAAAGAGTTTCTTTCTACCCAGTCTAACCAGCTTGACAGAATGAACTGGCTGATTCAGACGTTACTTAAACTTTCCAAAATCGATGCGGGCACGGTTTCTATGAAAAAAGAAACCATAAGCCTATCAAGCCTTTTAAAAGAAGTGATACGTCCTTTTGAAATACAAATGGACTTAAAAAACATTAAGTATGTAGATAAGTCAACGGATTTTACGATTAGCTGTGATAAAAACTGGACCATAGAGGCTATTCAAAATATCGTTAAAAACTGCATTGAGCATATGGATGAAGGCGGGGCTCTTACAATAGCTTCAAGCGATACCAATATATATTCGGAAATATCCGTATCCGATACAGGCTCCGGCATTTCGGAAGAAGATTTAGCCCACATTTTTGAACGCTTCTATAAGGGAAAGAACGCAGGAAAGGACAGTGTCGGAATCGGCCTTTCTTTATCCAAGAGCATAATCGAGAGCCAAAAGGGAGACATTCTTGTAAGCAGCAAAGAAGGGGAAGGCACTACATTTGTAATAAAGTTTTTTAAAACAATAATCTAATGTGACTAATCTGTAATTTTTTAGTCACGCAATAGTAATATTGACAAGTTATCCTTTTCTCATAAAGCGAAACAAACGCATTATGAGAAGGGAGATAGTTTTAATGAAAATACTTGAAATCAAAAACCTTTGTAAGGTCTACGGAAAGGGAGAGACAAAGGTCGACGCTTTGAAAAATGTTTCTTTCAGCGTTGAAAAAGGCGAGTTTGTGGCAATCGTTGGCCCCTCAGGCTCCGGTAAGTCAACACTTATGCACATTTTGGGCGGTGTAGACACACCTACCTCCGGA
>JAILCK010000106.1 GCA_024680435.1 Lachnospiraceae bacterium | reverse complement strand
AATGTGATAAAAGAAAAAGGTGTGAAAATATCGCTTATCGCAGTTGGAGCTATATTGCTCTTATATGTGTTATTAATTGTGATTAACACAGCAACAAAGGGAGCTCTTCCTTTAATAGGAGACAATAAAGCATTTTTGTTTACGGAAAAATGGGGCTCAAACAGAGGTGCAACCTGGATGTGCGGATGGCTTGCCTTTAAGGATTTAAAGTTTGTAAACAAGCTTATAGGCGTTGGCCCCGACATGTTTTATAACGCAATATATGGAAGCATTGATGCTCACACTCTTTCAATTAAGATATTCTCAGACCAAAGACTTACAAATGCCCATAATGAGCTGCTCACTCTTTTAGTAAACGTAGGCATTTTGGGAGTGGTTTCTTTTATCGGAATGTGCGTATCAGCAATCAAACTTTTTATAAATGCGGCCAAAGAAAACAAATACATGATAATGTTTTTACTTTCAATGATTATGTACCTTGCAAACAACGTATTCAGCTTTGAGCAGATTACAAATACACCCTTCTTTTTCTTTGTGATTGCAATAGGAGCCTCGGCGGTTGTAAAAGAAGCAAAAAATGTGGGCACGCAAGCCCCTCAAAAGTTGACAAAGAAGCGCTAAAAGACTACAATTTGTTAAGTTATTCATTGAAACAGATATAAGATTTTTTGGAGGAACAAATGGCAGACAAAAAGATGGTAGAGGCTATCACCTCTATGGATGAGGATTTTGCACAATGGTATACAGACATTGTTAAAAAAGCCGATTTGTGCGATTACACAAGCGTTAAGGGATGCATGGTGTTTAAGCCTGCAGGATACGCAATTTGGGAACTTATTCAAAGACAGCTTGATGACAGATTTAAGGCAACAGGCGTTGAGAATGTTTATCTTCCCATGTTTATTCCCGAAAGCCTTCTTGAAAAAGAAAAGGATCACGTAGAAGGATTTGCTCCCGAAGTTGCATGGGTGACACAGGGCGGACTTCAGCCCCTTCAGGAGAAGATGTGTGTACGACCTACCTCAGAAACATTGTTCTGCGATTTTTATAAAAACGAAGTTCATTCTTACAGAGATTTACCTAAGGTTTACAATCAGTGGTGCTCCGTTGTTCGTTGGGAAAAAGAAACCAGACCTTTCTTACGTTCAAGAGAATTCCTTTGGCAGGAAGGTCACACAATTCATGCTACCGCCGAAGAAGCAGAAGAAAGAACAATTCAGATGCTTAACGTATACGCCGATTTCTGCGAGCAGGTTCTTGCAATGCCCGTAGTTAAAGGACGTAAGACAGATAAAGAAAAATTTGCCGGAGCAGAAGCTACCTATACTATAGAAGCTTTGATGCATGACGGTAAGGCTTTACAGTCAGGTACCAGCCATAACTTCGGTGACGGCTTCGCTCATGCTTTTGATATTCAGTTTACAGATAAAGACAATACACTTAAGTATCCTCATCAGACATCATGGGGATGCACCACAAGACTTATCGGTGCCATCATCATGGTACACGGTGATAATTCAGGACTTAAGCTTCCCCCTCTTGTGGCACCTACTCAGGTTGTTATTGTACCTATCAAGCAAAAGGCAGAAGGCGTGCTTGATAAAGCTTATGAATTAAGAGACGAACTTAAAAAGAAAGGCTTCAGAGTAAAGGTAGACGATACCGACAAGAGCCCCGGATTTAAGTTTGCAGAAACCGAAATGCGCGGAGTTCCTTTCCGTGTAGAAGTAGGCCCTAAGGATATTGAAGAAGGAAAGTGCATCATCGCTCGACGTGATAACGGAGAAAAGATTGAATGTGCTTTGTCCGAACTTTCGAATAAAATAGGAGAGCTCATCCCTGTAGTGCAGCATGACATGTTTGAAGTTGCAAAGGCAAGAAGAGATTCTCAGACCTACGAAGCTAAGACTTGGGAAGAGTTTAAGAAGACATTTGAAGAAAAGACCGGTTTTGTTAAAGCAATGTGGTGTGGAGACGAAGCTTGCGAAAACAAGATCAAAGAAGAACTTGCAGTAACAAGCCGTTGTATGCCTTTTAAACAGGAAACCATTTCAGATAAATGTGTCTGCTGTGGAAAACCTGCCACTAAGATGGTTTATTGGGGAAAAGCTTACTAAGGATTAAAGGAGAAAAAAATGAACGTATTAGTTATTAACTGCGGAAGTTCATCATTAAAGTATCAGTTTATCAATTCCGATACCGAAGAAGTAATGGCAAAAGGTCTTTGCGAAAGAATCGGCATTGACGGAAGCCAGATCACTTATCAGCCTAAGGATGGGGACAAGGAAGTAACAGTAACTCCCATGCCCGACCATACAGTTGCAGTTCAGCTTGTTATCGACAAGCTCACAAATGAAAAGACAGGTGTTGTTAAGGCATTATCAGATATCGATGCCGTAGGACACAGAATCGTACATGGTGGAGAAAAGTTTGCTTCATCCGTTGTTATAAACGATGAAGTTATGAAAGCAATTGAAGAGTGTAACGACCTTGCACCCTTACACAATCCCGCAAACTTAATCGGTATCAACGCATGTAAAAAGCTTATGCCTAATGTACCTATGGTTGCGGTATTTGATACAGCATTCCATCAGACAATGCCTCCTAAGGCATACCTTTACGGAATTCCTTATGAATACTATGAAAAGTACAAAGTTCGTCGTTACGGATTCCACGGCACAAGCCATGATTTTGTTTCAACAGAAGCTGCTAAGTTTTTAGGAAAAGACAGAAAAGATTTAAAGATTATCGTTTGTCACTTAGGTAACGGTGCATCCATTACAGCAGTAAAGAACGGTAAGTCAGTAGATACATCAATGGGACTTACACCTCTTGACGGACTTATCATGGGTACACGTTCAGGAAGCATCGACCCTGCAATCGTTACATTCCTTGCAGGAAAGCTTAACAAAGATGC
>JAILCK010000078.1 GCA_024680435.1 Lachnospiraceae bacterium | reverse complement strand
AACATTGTCCCAACCTTCTTCAACTATTGGAGAAAAGGCAATAACATCAACCTTATAAGCGATGAAACGCCTTATGGCTGCTATCTGGTTCTCCTGTTTTTGGTTGGCATTTTCAAGCATGAGGCCTACCCCATAATTTAGAGCCTCTTCTTCAATGTCTTTAGTGTTTCCTATTCGCCATGCGCTCTCTGACCCAATCTGGCTTACCCCAAGTAAGAGTCTTGGCTCGTTCTTTTCTTCCTTTACCTTTCCACACCCCTGTAGGAAAAGTGTAACGAATAAAGCACATAGCGAAAGAATTAATCCGGTCTTTTTCATAACCCACCCCGTATGCTAAATGTTAAACCCGGCTACTAGTTCTTTTTAAATTATTACTGATTTGCTTTTCTTGTTTCAAGTTCTTTGCAAATTTCGTCGTACTTTTCTTCAGACAAAATGTAATGCTTCTTATAAAGCATACAGGATATTATCATCAAAGCGCAAGGAAGAACTGTCATAGATAATAAAAGTCCGTTCTTTTGCCAAGGAGCAACTTCTGAAATTACAGCGGCAATCTGTTCACTCTTTTCGGCGGCTGTAATAAGTTCCTGATTAGCCAGTTTCTCCAGCCCAGAAATCTGATTTGTGTGTTCTGTTACTTTTACAATCATGTAAGTTACTGTTGCAATGATGATTGTAACGGAGCTTGCCATCTTTGTAAGGAAAGGTCTCACTGAAGCAATGATTGCTTCATCTCTTGAACCTGTCTTAAGTTCGTTATATTCAACGGTATTAATGATTGAAATCATCATGATTAAGTAAAGTCCGTACTGGCCTAAGTTAGCTGCCATAAATCCTACAGAAAGAATCCAGAATTTAAGCATTGTGGAGGGTAAGAATAAACCGGCAACAAGCATAATTGCGTAACCGATTGTACCAACAATCCACATAAGCTCTACCATTCTCTGGCGGTGAAGCTTTCTTGAAATTGCAGGATAGAAAATCATGAGGAAACCTGTTGCCATCATACCGACTGTAGAGAAGGTTGAGTAAAGTCCTCCTTCGTAGCCAAACTCAAAGTAGATGTAGTTAGGGCCCGCACCTGCAAGCACGATACCGTTACCGATCTGCTGGAGCAAGAAGATAAGAATCATCCATAAAAGCTGGTCGTTACCGCCTATTGAACTTCCAATTTTACGAAACGTAATTCTTTCTGAAGATGTAGCCATTTCACTTCTGTCTTCTTTTGCGCCAAAAAGCGTAAAGAGAATAAACAAAGGAGCAAGCACTGCAATGATTAAAGCAATGCGCCCGTAAGCAGTTTTTGCATTTCCGCCAAGTGCCAAAGAACCAGCTGTGAACATAGGAATGCAGATACCTGCAATGATACCTCCGATACCGGCAAAGAGCGTGGCTCTTGCTGTAAGCTTGTTTCTCATATCGCCGTCTTTTGAAAGAGCGGGAATCATTCCCCAGTAAGAGATGTCATGCATTGTGTATGCAATTGAATAACTTAAATATATTACTAAGAAGAACCAAACGAAGTTCCATCCTTCCAAGTTTGTGTTAAATACGAGATAAATAACAACACTTGTAAGTAAGATACCGCTTAACAACCATGGCTTAAACTTACCGTACTTACTTCTTGTTTTTTCAATAATGAATCCCATTATAGGATCGTTAAGCGCATCAAAAATCCTTGCAAATACCATTATTCCTGTAATAAATACTAATTGCTGGTTTGTAAGCTGCTTTGTGTAGAGAATAAAGAGCATTACGTAGTTTGTGAAAAGGGCGTAAACCATATCTCTTCCCACTGTTCCCAAGGGATAAAAGAGAAGGTTTTTCTTTTCCTGTTTGGTGTTCATAATAATTCCTCCGTACATTTATTTTTGCTATACTAATCGACTGCCTCGATAAAATACATTCTTGATGCAAAATCCTGGAAGAGCCTTGTTTCTCCATCAAAGCCGGTGCCTCCGAAGGCCTGAGCTAACTTTATGCCTGCGTTGTTTAGGGTCTCTCCCTTTAAGATATAATCTTCCGTTTCTCCGTCCATCTTTACAAAACGGGCAATGGTTTTATGAAGGATTGAATCCTGCTTAACATGAATGGGTGCCACCATATTAACCAAAGATCCAAACTGCATTAAGTTATGCTTTAAAGAAACGTTATAGACATGATAGGTGGTATCTTCATTAAGCCCTATTGTTCTTAACTTTTTATAATAAACATTTGGCTTACAAAGGTCTTCCCACACCATGGATACCGCTTTCTTTTTGTCTTTTGAAACAACTGTCCACTGCCTATCGCCCGTTCTGTAAAAGTCTCCGTTAAAGAACACTTCTCTCCATTCTTTGTAAGAAGAAACCTGAGCGATTACCTTATCAAACTCTTCTTTTGGAAGCTCGCATAAATTAAGCTCATATCCAAGCACTCCGAAGGCCGCCACGTTAAACCTTGTTTCTATGGGAGTGTTTCTAAGGGTTTGATGGTTGGGGCAGGCGCTTACGTGGGCTGTTACGGTAGACAAAGGATATCCGTAACTGTAGCCTTCCTGAATAGAGCACCTCTGATGTGCATCCGTATCATCGCTTCCCCAAATTTGAGGAAAGTATGAAAGCATGCCAAGATCAAAGCGATTGCCGCCTGAAGCACAGCCTTCAAACAAAATATCGGGAAACTCTTTCATGAGCGTATCTAACACTCGATAGAGTCCTAAGTAATATCTGTGAAGGGTCTCTCCCTGTCTTTCTTTATCAAGGGCCTTTGAATAAATATCCGTAAAGGTCCTGTTCATATCCCATTTTACATAGTTGATTCCTTCGATTGAAAAAACCTTTCTCATTGAATCAATCACATATTGAACCACTTCTTCCTGCGTTAAATCAAGAATCATCTGGTTTCTTCCAAGAGAGTTTTCTCTACCGGGAATCGTCATGGCGTATTCCGGATGAGCCCTGTATAAATCACTGTTTTCATTGATCATTTCAGGCTCCACCCAGATACCGAAGTCCATGCCAAGCTCGTGCACCTTCTTTGCAAGGTGCTCTACGCCTTGGGGCAGTTTCTTTTTATCAACCACCCAGTCGCCTAAGGATGAAGTATCGTCGTTTCTGTCCTTAAACCA
>JAILCK010000049.1 GCA_024680435.1 Lachnospiraceae bacterium | reverse complement strand
CGTGGCATTTATCTTTGAAAGCTTTGATACTATTTCGTTGGCAGTCATGTATTCCACAAAACGTACCGCAGCTTCTCGCTTTTCTTCATCGTCCCAGGCTTTCTTTGTGATGTAATAACCCGTTGAAAGACCGCTTATAATATCGGTGGATTTACGGGTTTCGGTGCCCGGCACGTATGTAACCACATAATTTGCGGAATTAACTCTCTCGTTTACGGTTGATGCATACCAAGAGCCTTCCAGCAAAAATGCGGCTTCGTTTGATAAAAACATGGCCTTTGATTCTTCATCGGAAATGTATAAAGTATTTTCCGGGAAATATCCCTTATCATACATATCCTTAATATCGTATAATCCCGCCACCCAGGCCTGAGCCATGTTGTCTACCAAAAATTCCGGTACAACCGCATGACTTTCGGGAGTCTGGTGATTGTAAATGCAATACTCAAACCAATAATGGGGAATCTCTGCCAAAGATGCCGCTATGGGAGTCTTGCCGCCTTGCTTTATTATCTCACACATATCCATAAACTCATCCCATGTGGTGTTTTCATCGGGAACCTTTAACCCAAGCTTAGTTAAAACCGTAAGATTTACATACAAAGCTTCCCAGTATCCGTTTACGGGAACCGCGTAGATTTTACCGTCATAGCTTGAAGGCTTCATCATGCCAACCTTCATGTTTATGGCATATTCGGGATATACTTTTCTTATTTCGTCTAAAGAAATTACTCTTTTATTTGCAACTAAAGGATTTGAGTCAACTCCGTTAAAGTAAAAGAGGACATCCGGCTCAGCACCTGTCTGAAAGTCCATTAAAATACGATTCTTATAGGCTTCATCGGATGTGCTTGAGGATAAAGAAACTGAGTATCCGGTTTCTTTTTCCCACTCTTTAACGGCGTCATAAAACACTTTTCCGTACTCGTCTCCGCCATACATTGTGTTTACTTCGATAGTGACTTTTTGCTTAACTTCAGGCTCTTTTCTTAGACTTGTTTCAGGCCTGCAGGCACAAGCAAATACAAATGTTAAGCTTAATGCAATCGCTACAATTTTCTTATACAAATGCCTCACCGCCTTCCCTCATAAAGGTAAGAAGGCTCACAGTTCCTTCTTCACATTCAGAAATGGTAAGCCCGCACTTATCTCCGTACATAAGCTTAAGCCTTTTGTTAACGTTACTTATTCCGATACTTACGGATTTTTCGGCCTTTTCGTCGTAGTCTCCGTTTAAAATCTTTTCTATCCTCTTTTTATCTTCCTCACTCATATGGCCTGTGTTAATTACTTCCATGTACATGTACTCATTCTTAGCATAGACCTTAATGGTGATTTTACCGTTACCCTGAGTGGTGACACCGTGCTCTACCGCATTTTCTACAATTGGCTGAGCTATAAGTCTCGGAACAGGCTCAGATAAAAGACTTTCATCTATTTCCTTTTCAATCGTAAGTCTCTTACCCATTCTTTCTGAAATAATGTAAAGATAAGCGTCCACGTACTTAAGCTCTTCGTATAAAGGAATCCTTTGAATGCTCTTTCTGTTAAGTGTCGCGTTTAACATGGTGGACAGGGCTTCTATCATGCCTGATACCTTATAAACTCCGTTTAAACGAGCTTCCCAGTTAATTATTTCAAGAGTGTTGTTTATAAAGTGAGGATTTATCTGCGATTGAAGAGCTTTAATATTTGCATCCCTAACCGCAAGCTCTTCTAAATAAATCTGCTCAAATTGCTGCTTAAGCTTTTTACTCATGGAGTTAAAAGCACCGTTAACAAGCTGGAATTCAAGGCTCTTATCTTCGCCCTTTATTTCATATCCGTAATTTTCGTTTCCGATTTCACCCGCTGCCTTTACAAGTTCTCCCATGGGCTTTGATACCATCCTGTCAAAGAACCATATAACTACGATTCCTAATGGGATCAAAGAAAACAAAAGGATCAATAAAATGTATCTTCCCACCCTTTGCTCACTCATGATTATGCTTGAATCAAGCTCTACCAAATACGTCACGGTGCGTCCGTCAATCTTGTCTGAATAATAGGTGTAGTAAGACTCTCCTTCTTTTTCAAACAAAGAAACCCTTTGGTCCTTTTTTAAGTCGGCATAATCTTTTGTAGCCTCTCCGTACACACACTCTCCGTCCACAAAAACCGCGGCGGATTTATATCCCCAGACACTTTTTAAGCTTCCAAACATTTCATCCGCATTTATCTGCATAACTATCATGGCGTAAGGCTTGTAGGCTGCGCTTACAAGGTTTCTTGCAAGATAAAGCCTTGAATCTATCATGTATAAATAGATTGAAGTATCGATGGTGTTTGAAAGATTAATCATGTCGCCCATGGCATTAATCCTGAATGCCTGAACGTCGTTAATGGACGAACTTGAATCGTATGTTGAATAAAAAAGTCTGGGATTTGCTGTAAAGAAAAGCATTACGCTGTTTGTACGTTTGTTGTAGCGGTACTGCCCTGTAAGATATAAAGTGATATCGCTGTAGAGTTTTTGCTCATCACCGTCATTTAAGTAATCATTGTAAGCATCATAAACAACGCCCAAATAAGTCGCGTTTCTTGACTCCTTGTGGCATTCTTCAAAGCCTGTCTCAATGATGTTTGCAACCTTAGATAAGGAATTTGTAACCGTTTCCTGCATCTGGCCAAAAAGCCGCCTTGACATAACAAAAGACACAAGAAAGGAAGCTATGGCGATGGGCACAAGCCAACATAACACCAAAAGCCTTATCATTCTCCACTTTATACCGGTGTTACGCTTAATCTTTGCCATGCCCCGCTAAAACTCCTCAGTAATGTTTATAAGTTTCCCATAAAACACATCTTCAAAATTCATTTTACCATATTTGCCTTCTAGAGGACCCATAAATATGTCGTTATTTCCAAAAAGACGGGAAGAAAATTCTCCGATTTCAAAGGTTACGTCAGCCTTACCGGTACATTCTGAAACTTCGACAGCTTTTCCCTCTTTGTAGTTTACATAATACTTTTTACTGTTTTCTTTTATGTCCGTATCGATTACGCAGATCTTAAACTCTCCGCTTCCTTTGTACTTAGCTAGCTTTAAGGCTTCTTCCACGTTTATGACTCTCACCATGCCGTGAGGAATAATCTCCCTTTTAAGGTTTCCAAAAGACCATTCTTCAATGAGTCTTTCGATATTGTCTCCCTTAGGCATTGTGACAACCGTCTTTGTGTAGTCTGAGCCAAAGCTTCTTACAATCGAAAGAAGCGCTCTAAGTGCTTTGTCCCCTTTATACATAAGCCTTTTTACATTTACAAAAAGCTCACCCTCTTTCTTTAACTCATAGGTCAAGAATCCGTAGGAATCGCCTTCTTTAAAAAGATATGTATAAACGGCAGTCTCATAAGAATCGGCTTTTGCCCATGAAAATGTATCAAAACCGGGATGAGTCATCCCGTTATACTTTGATACGTCGTAATCAAAAGCTTTCTTTATAATTTCAATCCCCTTACTGTATGTATCCTTAGTGAGTAAAAAGCACTCATCGCTGTCTTCGCTTTGAGGAAGGGCCATGGTATTTATGGTGTATTTTACAAGGTCACAGGCCTTCTCATATCCAAACTTTTTATAATAAGCCGTTGAAAAAGGATAAAGGTAAGAAAACACAAAGCCTTCTTTGTATATATCTTTAAGTAGCTTATTAAAGATTGATCTGATGGCGCCTTTTCTTCTGTACTCGGGAAGTGTTGAAACGCCGCCGATTCCCGCCATTTTTACGTCGTTCCCGTCAAAGTTTAAGACAAAACTTGGCACGTAGATTGCACTTATTATCTTTGAATCTTCAATTGCCACGTATCTTACATCATCTTTTGATACAGGCTGTGTAACGTCCTTTTCTTTTTTAAAGCCAAAAGAAACACAAAACACTTCGTCAACCCTATTAAACTCGCTAGGCTTTGCTTTTCTTATTTCCATGCTTTCTCCTTTAGTCACAAAAGGCCCCATGATTTCTCACGGGGCCCATATTTATGTATTTATCTTACAATTACTTTCCCTGTGATGCAAGGAATGACTGAAGCTGAGAGTTAGCTTCGTCAACTACCTTCTGCATTCCGTTTGCTTCAAGTTTAGCTAAGAATTCAGGAATCTTTTCATCGGGATCTACAGCACCTGTGCAAAGAGGAAGAACATATTCTGCAGCAACGTTTGCCAAAGCTGCGAATTCGTTTTCAACGTTTTCAGGATTGAATGTATATCCAAGAATCGGGATTTCATCAGCGTTTCCGTAGTAATCCTTGAAGCCATCCCAGAAATCAGCGCCCTGACCCTTCTGAGGAGGAAGCAATGTTACGTTACCAAGACCGTTTGTCCAAGGCATGTAGTTGTCTCTTTCAGCTGTGAACTCAACTTCACCGATTTCATTTAAGTTGTAGTGAATACCTTCTACACCAAAGTCAAGAAGTGTGAAGAGGTAAGGATCGGTATTAAGTAAGTTAAGGAACATCATAGCTCTTTCGGGATTCTTTGAAGCTGTTGAAATAGCCATCATAGCACCCTGTGAAGATGTTGTATCAACATATGCGGGTGTTGTGGGAACCATTGCTACTTCGAATCCACGCTCTGTTGAAGCCTGAATTTCATAACCTAATGAGTAAGACTGAGTACCGATTAAGTACTGGCCTGTAAGCTGCTTGTTTGCACGAACATCGTTTGCCTTATCGGGGTTAGCCATATCGGGATCGATGTAACCAGCAAGGTAGTATTCACGAGTCTTTTCACAGAACTTCTTGAATTCATCTGTTGCAAACTTGTTTAAGATAACGTTTCCGTATGCACCTTCGTCAGATGTCTTCTTAGGGTTAATGTAGTAAGAAAGAAGGTTGTTTGAACCTGAGTCGCCGGCTACGATGATTGAGTTATCAACCATACGTTCCAAAACAGCACCTTCAATCAAAAGAGGATAGAAGTTTTCGCCTTCTCCTTCTTTAACCTTTGCAAGGATGTCGCCGAATGTGAAGTAGTCAGCCTTTTCAATATCTTCTACTGTGTAACCGTACTTCTTAAGTAAGTCAACGTTTACGTCCCAGCAGTTCTGGCATGCGATATCTTTGTAGCCGTTTACAGCGTAGATACCGTATCCGTTAGCACCTTCGATAGTAGAGCCCTTGATTAAAACTTCGGGAAGAAGGTTTAAAATATCCTGGCCGTACTTTTCGATTAAGTTGTTGTCGGGATCGTCAAGACGTACATAGTAGCCGTCTCTTGCGAACTGGTTGTATTCGTTAAGTGTCCAAGAACATGTGAAGTAAATATCAACATCTTCACCGCCCTGTAATGATAAAACTGCGCCCTGATCGAAGTCGCCCCATGTTCCCCAGATGGGCTCTAAGGTAACATTTAACTTTTCGTCAAGATACTCGTTTACCTTTTCAAGTACTGCTGTATCATCTGTTACGTTGCTGCCTTCCAAGTACATCTTAAGTGTTACATGGTCAGCGGGTCTGTCGCTTGAAGTAGCTTCGGGAGCTGCTTCTGTTGACTCTGTGACAGTTGTTTCTGTCTTAGTCTCGGGTGCGGGAGCTACGCTAGCCTGTTCGCCGCAACCTGCAAGTGAACCGATTAAAAGTCCACATGTTAAAAGTGTTGCCAAAACTTTTTTCATTTTGTTCCCTCCAATACATTTTTGTATGTAATCGACCACCATTGGTCGTAATTACCCTTTTACGGATCCAATCGTAAGTCCTGAAATGATGTAGCGCTGGAAGAAAGGATAAGCGCATGCAATGGGGACTACGATAAACACTACCAAACTCATTCGTAAGCTGGTGCTTGGAAGATCCTGCAAAAGCTTTGATGCTTCAACACCGATAACCGATGAGTTTTTGATAAGAAAGTCTACCTGGTTTTGCATCTTCATAAGCAAATACTGTAAAGGATAAAGGTTTGGCTCTCTTACGTATAACATTGCCAAGAACCAGTCGTTCCAGTAGTTGATTATGGTTAAAAGCGAAACCGTTGCGATACCTGGCTTTGATATGGGAATTATGATCTTAAAGAGTGTGTTGTACTCTCCGCTTCCGTCAATAGCCGCAGCTTCTATTAATTCTTCGGGCACCGATGTTTGTAAGAAGGTTCTCATAATGATAATGAAGAACGGATTTACAAGTGCCGGAACTATCAATGCCGCATAGTTATCGCTTAAAGAAAGCATTTGCTTACATACCATGTATGTAGGTGCCAGGCCACCTCCGAAAAGCATCGTGAAGAATGCAAAGAAGGTGAAAAACTTCCTGTACTTAAAATCTTTTCTGAAAAGAGCGTATGCGTACATAACGCACATTGTTATGCTTATAAGTGTTCCAACAACCGATACAAAGAAACTGTTAAAATAGGATCTCCATAACTGGCCTCCCATTTCAAACACGAATTTGTATGCGTCCGTTGACCACTTAATTGGCTTAAATGAGTAGCCTATCATTCGTATGCTTTCTTCAGATGAGAAAGAAATTATAATTACGAAAATGAAAGGTAATATACAAGCGATTGCAAATCCACCGATTATAAGATGGAAAATAATCTCTGTAGGAATGCTTACGCTTTGAAGTCTGTTTCTTTTTTGTTTTTTATTATTTGTACTCATCCCGCACCTCCTAAAACAGTGCCGAATCGGGATCTATTTTTCTTATCATGGTGTTTGTGATCATGATAAGCACAAATCCTACGGCATTTTGGAATAATGAGGCTGCGGTACTCATTCCTATGTTCTGAGAGTTCATCAAAGCTCTGTATACGTAGGTATCCAAAACCTGAGTGGTTCTGAAAATCGTACCTGAGTTTTGAGGAACCGAGTAAAAGAGACCGAAGTCTGAGTTAAATATCTTACCGATATCCATAATGAGTAAGATAATAACCATGTTTCTTAAGTTAGGGATGGTAACGTACCATATCTGCTGCCACTTACTTGCCCCGTCAATGGCTGCCGCCTCGTATTGAGACTTGTCGATACCGGTGATGGCCGCCAAATATAAAATCGTTTGATATCCCATGTTTTTCCAAAGGTTACAAATGGTAAGTATTACGGGCCAAGGTTTATAATCGTGATACCATTCCGTGGGGGTTAAGCCCCTGGCTATTTGAGCCTTTACAATAAGTCCGCTTGTGGGATCTAAAAGTGCCATTACAAAGTAGCTGACAACTACCCAGCTTAGAAAGAAAGGGAAAAACATCATTGTCTGATATGTTTTTGCCACAAACTTACTTGTAATTTCGCTTATCATTATGGCAAAAGAAACTGAAATAATTACCCCAAGGGCGATCCACAAAAGGTTGTACCCTACCGTGTTTCTAAGTACCAGTAATGTATCCGACGATGTGAATAAGAACTTAAAGTTTCCAAGTCCCACCCACTTAGAATTTATAATGTTGTTTACAAGCGACGGCTTGGGCGTGTACACTTTGTACTTTTTAAATGCGATTACAATACCTGCCATCGGAATGTAACGAAGTAATATAAGCCACAAAGCGGTAGGCGCCACCATCGTAAGCAACATCAGAGTCTTTTTTCTGTTTTTTCTTTTGTTGTTGGATTTTGCCAAAGAATCTCCACCAACAGTTTTAGTGATTGTTGCCCCCAACAGATTCACCTCCTCTTTATACTAAAATTTTAAAATTTTGTTTAAAGAATGTCTTTAAACCGATTTGTTATCTTTTGACTAAATTTGTCGTGTTTTGTGTTTTTATTTGTCAAAATTTGCCAACCGGTTTTTGTTTCTTATAAAGAAAGAAAATCTTCAAAAGTCTTTGCTATGCACTCAGCATCTTCTTTTGTCTTCATTTCTGAAAAGATTCTAAGTAAGGGCTCTGTTCCTGAAAATCTTACTGAAATCCATCCGCCGTTCTTAAAGTAAACTTTTAAGCCGTCAAGGTAGGAAATCTTTTCGGTTTCAAAAGGAAGATTGGGAAGCTCTTTATCTTCCAAAAGCTGCTTCTTAATTAAAGCCTTCTTTTCTTCGCTGAATCTGTAGTCTCTTTCAACCAAGGCCATAGCGCCGTATTCTTTCTTTATGCCTTCCATGATTTCTGAAAGCTTCTTTCCTGTAACGGCAAGCATTTCGATAATAAGTGCCGCTGCATAGATTCCGTCTTTACCTCTTATGTGGCCTTTAACTGCCATACCGCCTGAAGATTCGCCGCCGATTATTGCATCAACCTGGTTCATCTTTGCGCTTATGTGCTTAAAGCCTACGGGAACTTCGTGACACTTAAATCCAAAGTCCTTGGCGATTTCGTCAAGTAAGTGTGTGGTGCAAATGTTTCTTACGCAGTCTCCCTTAAAGCCTTTGTACTTAACAAGGTAGTAGTAAAGCAAAGAAAGAATGTCGTTTGGATGTAAGAAATTTCCCTTATCGTCGATAATTCCGATTCTGTCCGCATCACCGTCCGTTGCTATTCCTATATCAAAGTTATAGTTAAGTACGTGAGCCTTTAATTCTCTTAAAGTAGTTTCATTGGGAGCGGGAAGCTTTCCTCCAAACAATGTGTCGTGACGGTCGTGAATGGTTTCTACGTCGCAACGCATTGTAAGAAGTATTGTCTTTAAGCTTGTTTCGCTAACTCCATACATAGGGTCTAACGCCACTTTAAGGCCTGCTTTTTTAATCTTTTCTACATCAACGGAAGCTAAAACCGCATCGATATAGTCGTTTAAAGGATAGATTTCGTGGATGAGGCCTGCCTTTAAGCCTTCTTCATAGTCCATGGCTTCGACGGGGATATCGGTGACATTTCTAATAAACTCTTCGATGTCCGCAGTCTGTTCTTCGTCCGCATCTCTTCCACCGTAGGTAAAAATCTTTATACCGTTATAGATTGCGGGGTTGTGGCTTGCGGTAACCATCATTCCGTAGTGAAGCTCGTGAGTCTGAACATAGTACATAATTAAGGGTGTGGGAGCGGATTTGTTTACAAGAAAGCTTTCAATTCCCTCCTTTGCAAAGACACATGCAATCCACTGCATGGTTTCTTTTGAAAGAAAACGCTTGTCATATCCGATAACGATTCCTTCCTTTGAAACGCCTTCAGACTTCATCTTGTCGCACATGGCTCTTGCAAGAATCTGAATGTTTTCTTTGGTAAATTCATCTCCGATGATAGCTCTCCAGCCCCCGGTTCCAAATTTAATCATTTTTTCTCCTTTCACACGCTACATCACAACACAAACTTTGTGACGTGTTCCTTTATCAAATACAGGTATCTTGTCAACTTTCTTTCCGTCTACGATTATTTCCGAAACACCCTTCATTTTTCCGTTAGGATTCTTTACTTCGATGTCGTATGTCGCACCTCTGAATACTCTTGATACAAAGAATTCCTTCCAGTCTGCGGGCACACAAGGATCCACTGTTAATGAATCGAAATCAGGCTGTATGCCAAGGATGTAATAAGTAGCCGTAAAGTATGACCAGCCGCCCGAACCTGTCATGAAGGGATGACGGGCACGTCCGTAGGCTGTGTGGTCCTTACCTGCTATAAACTGACAATATGAATAGGGTTCGCTCTCTCTTATTTCAATCATGTCGTTTTGATAATAAGGACAGAGGGCGTTATAAAACTTAAGGGCTATGTCACCTCTTCCAAGCTTACAAGCCGCAGCCTGTGCCCAAGGGTTTGGATGAGAGAATACCGCACCGTTTTCTTTTAAGCCGGGATACACTCTTGTAACAAATCCGATTTCCGGGTCGGGCTTTGTGTAGGAAGGAGTGTTAAGCAAAAGTCCGTAAGGTGTATACAAATATTTATCAATTGCATTAAGTGCCTTTTTAGCGTTTTCTTCGTTTGCTGCGCCTGAAAGAATTGCCCATGCATTTGATTCAAGATGAACCTTACCTTCTTCATCTTCCTTGCAGCCTATCTTTCTTCCTGACTTTGTAACGCCTCGAATGAACCATTCGCCGTCAAAGCAAACATCGTTTGTAATCTTTTTAACCTTGTCTGCTTCCTTTTGATATTTCTCTACGTCTTCTTTACGTCCAAGTTTACTTGCTAGTTCAATGAAGCTAACTAACGCCTGGTAGAGTAAGAAGGTAACCAAAGTACTTTCTCCGCCTCCTAAGTTAAGGCAGTCGTTCCAGTCTGCTCGAAGGCCTTTACAGATACCTGTTTTACCAACCTGCTTTGTTGAAAAGTTAAGGATTCTCTTCATGTGGTCATAAACAGATTCTTTGAAGTTATCACCTGCCACAAAGGTATCCGCATATGTTACAAGTTCATCGGCAAACTTAAGGTCGCCTGTTTCTTTTATAAACACAACAATTGAAGGAATAAGCCACAAGCAATCGTCAGAGCATGCATCGTCAAGTGAGTGAATTACGCTCTTATCAGCCTTTGGAACAACTGTAGGTGAATCAAAGTCTGATACCTTACCGTCTTCTTCAAACCATTCGGGCTGGAATAAGTGAAGTCCGTATCCCTTTGTGGTTAAGCCCTTTAAAAGCTGAATGATACGCTCTCTACACTTATCGGGATTTGAATGAACCACAGTCATTGAATCCTGAGCCGTGTCTCTGTATCCAAGGCCCACTCTTCCGCCTACTTCGATAAAGGAAGCGAATCGAGAAAACATAACGTTTATTTCTGACTGATAAAGGGTCCATGTATTGATAAGTGAATTCATACCCTCATTGGGAGTCTTGATGATCATGGCATCCGTTTTCTTTTTCCAGTATTCATGCAAATCTTCGTAGGCTTTATCTACGTTTTTTAAGTCTGAATACTTTTCTCTTACAGGAATTGCGGCGGCTCTGTTTCCTTCACCAAGCATAAAGATAAATCTTACTTCTTCCCCGGGCTTTAGAGTAAACTTCTTCATTAAGCTTCCACAGTGGCTCATGCCTTTTTCTTCAGATCCAAAGCACTCGCCTCTTACAACCGCATCGGGATTAGACTCCGTGTTATAGGTTCCCACAAACTTATCTCTTACGCAGTCAAAGCCGTCCGGCTTAAAGTTTGAAGTAAAATACTGATATCCGTCTTCTTCGTAGAAAAGGTCTTCCTCGATGATGCCGTCTTTATAAGAACCGCCTGCGCAGTATAAGCTCATCTGGAAGTTAATGTTATCAATCATTACATGGTGGAAAGAAAACTCAAGATAAGAAAAAATAGAAAGATTCCTTGGCTTAGAATCTGTATTTTCCACTTTCACATCCCATAAAAGGACATTCTCGCCTCTTGGAATACAAAGCTTTTCACTTGACTTAATTCCCTTATAGTCGCATTCATAAACGGTATAAGAGAGACCGTGTCTTGTGGTGTACTTTGCAGTTTTAAAATCCTTTGCCACAGGCTGCCATGAAAGTGACCAATAATCACTGTCGTCGTTATCACGTAAATATACGTAGAATCCGGGCCTGTCCATAGGAAGTGTGTTTGCGTGGAATCTTGAAATTCTGTGATATTCGGGGGACTTATAGAAGCAATATCCTCCCGCAGTATGATTTACGACCGCCGCCATATCCTCAACGCCCAAATAATTTGTCCAGGATGTAGGTAAATCCGGTCTTTCAATTACATATTCTTTTTGTTCATCGTCAAAATGACCGTATCTCATATAAAAAACCTCCCAAAACGAAATAGCCTTGTTGCTATTTTCATTTTAAGGAGGTTTCTTTTATTTTCGAATCGCTGTGTTTGGCAAATATTGTATTTTCTTGTTTACCTTTTTGGCGCTTGAATTATATATAATCCCTTACGCCTCAAAATAATTAACATATATCTTCTTTCAAAACTTCAATGATTTCATCGTTCTGTACCTTGGAGGCGCTCATTAGCATGCTGATGCCGACGATTGCAAATACGGCAAGGGTCACGATAAAGTACATGAGTACATCGATTTCAAATTTCATGACGCCGTTTGATGCTTTGACCATTACAAAGGTGGCGATGAGTGAAAGGGGGATGCCGGCGATTAAGGCTCTTGCTCCGTAAAGGATTGTCTCCATGGAAAGCATTCGCTTAAAGCCCTTGGGGGATAAGCCTACGGATCTAAGCATTGCAAATTCTTTTCTTCTCATCACGATTCCCGTTGAAATAACGTTAACCATGTTTGCAAGAGCAATAAGGGTAACCAAAACCGTAAAGCCTATCATGATTGTTTTAAGTAAGAACATAACGGTCTTCATGATGGCGCCCTGGGACTCAAGGTTTCCGCAGTTAAAGCCTGCGATCGTTTCATCGTCATAAAGCTTTACAAGCTCGTCGTATAGCTTATCGCTATCCTTTGTTTCGATTGCAAGAGTCTTTGTGGCCATGTCT
>JAILCK010000032.1 GCA_024680435.1 Lachnospiraceae bacterium | reverse complement strand
ATTGCGGTGATGATGAGCAATAAAAGCGAGTAGGGAATTACTATGTAAAGCGCTACGCTTACGATTACAAGTAAGAATACCATTCCCATGCCGCCAAAGACAGCGATAAAGGCTGCTGTGCTTTGCTTAATTGCCTGCGCTTCGTTTTGCCAATCAAGTTTGGGGAAGCGCAAGTTACAAGCAAGTCCGAAGTAGGCTACAAAGATTTGAAGCACTACAGGAACAACAAAAGCAAAGATTCTGTTTAAAAAGCTTATGCCGGGAATAAAGTTAATTACGATTCCCGAAATAATTGAAAAAGGAAGAGCGATAATTAAGTGAGCGTAAAGCTTTCCTTTTAAAATATCTATTGTCTTTAAGGGAGAAGACTTTAAAATCCATAAGTTCTTTCCTTCAAGAGAAATAGCGCAAACAGTAACTTCTACAATGGTTCCGATACTTGCTATGCCAATTATTATTACTGCTGCCACATAATCTGCCGACATATTGATTGCCGACGCAAGGGCTTCTTTTAACGTTGAAAACTTAACTACCGCATAAATCGCCGCCGCAATTTGAAGCACCAAACCGGTACCTCCATTAAGGGCGTATGTTGAGTTGCTTATAAAGTGTCTGATTTCTTTCATTGCAACTGCCATACGAGGGCTTCTGACTTTAAGTCTCTTTTCAACGTATTTTGTTTTGGCAAATCCTTTCTTCCTGGTGGCAATCTTTATGAAGGTCTTTGAAATGACTGTCATTGCGATAGCGAAAGGAATTATTGTTACCGCAAGGAAAATAAGGAAGTTAACTATGTTAAAATCGCTTACCGCCATTCCGCATGCATAGAAGGGATAAAGGTATGTTTTAAGCACTCTCTCCACATCGTCTTTACGCTGTGCAACGAAAGATACAATGTTGTACATCTTCATGCAGAAAGCCATGTAAGGAATCATAAGTGCAAATGTGAGCACTATGTTAAATATTGTCTTATTCTTCATTCTGCTTGTGATAAGCTGAATGAGCCAAGCGATAATGAAGCTTACCGTCATTGAAATTAAGGGAACAAGGATGAGGCAAAGAACCGCCATTATCCATCCCGATAATGAAAGCGCGTATTTTCCCGCATAAACTATTAATGCAGGTACAAAGTTTATCGCCGAAAAAGCAAATGCCCAAACATATAAAACAACGATTCTTGCTGATAAAATCATCGAAGGTTTTATGGGCATCGAAAGAAGCAATTCGTTATCTTTTGCTTCGTATATCTGCTGCTGCGTGGTCATTACCGAACCTATAAACGCAAGCATCATTGAAAGGAATGCGGCAAGAGCAAAATATGTGCCGTCGCCTGTCGTTCCGTTACAAAACTGGTCCGATATCACTATGTAATTAGAAAAGAAAAGGAAACCAAAATCCAAAATAAGGAAGATGATTAAGCCAAAGTAAATGTTTGTGTTACCTTTTTGCTTCTTACCATCCTTCGGTTTTCTGAAGAACATAGAACTGAACCTGGTAAGTACAAGTGTCTTAAACATCTTTACCCTCCAATTCAAGGAATACATCTTCAAGTGAGTTGTTTCCTTTAACTTCATCAACCGTTCCGTCGATTATAAGGTGACCTTCTTTTATGATGGCAATGTGGTCGCAAAGCTTTTCCGCAACTTCCAAAACGTGAGTTGAAAAGAAGAAAGCTGTTCCCTCTTTTGCCATGTTTCTCATAATTTCTTTAACTTCAAAAGCAGCTTTGGGGTCAAGACCTACGAAAGGCTCGTCCATGATAATAAGCTTTGGTGTGTGAATCAATGCTGCTACGATTGCAAGCTTTTGCTTCATACCGTGAGAGTAAGAAACAATGGGGTTTGCAAGGTCTTGCTTAATGCCAAACAATTCTGTGTACTTATCAATACGAGCGTTTCTGTCTTCTTCAGATACTTTAAAGACATCTGCGATAAAGTTAAGATATTTGATTCCGCTCATGAATTCATACAAATCCGGGTTATCGGGAATGTATGCAATCATTGATTTACATTTAATGGGATCTTTCTTTACCGAAACACCGTTAATGGTGATTTCTCCTTCATCAAAATCGTGAAGGCCCACACAAGCTTTGATTGTGGTGGTTTTTCCTGCTCCGTTATGTCCGATGAATCCGTAAATTTCACCCGGAGCAATGTGAAGTGTTAAATTGTCTACCGCTACTTTTTGACCATAGCGTTTGGTCAGATTATTGATGTATAACATCTTTCCCTCCTCATGTGTTTTTTCTATAAAAATTATATAAAAGAGGGTGCCCTATGTAAAGACACCCTTTTGATAAAATAAACATATTTAATTTATCGGTTTCTATATAATCCCGAGTTTAGCCCTTACTTATCATAAGCTTTGTTTAGCGTCTCCAACGAGTCGTATCCGTAGAGCTTCGCCGTGTTTTCCATTATGATAAAAGAAAGGTTTCTTTCTTCTTTTAAAAGACCGGCCACAAAGCCTGCGAAAAGCTGAAGCATTTTGTCTGAATAGGTGGATATTTCTCCCCTTAAATATGTTTCATAGGAAGTGTTATATTCAGTATCCTCATAGGTATGAATGCTTCTTGCCCTAGCTGATAGCTTTGGATACTTATTTGCAAACTCTTCCATCCAGGAAACACAAATAGCGCATACAGCCTCGATTATCTTTTTCTTCTCTTCATCTATGGGCGGGAAATTATCCTTTATCTTTTCGTATTCTAAAGGTGCGGTACTCTCCATCATGCGGCCGTACTTTTCTGTTATAAGGTTATGGCCTAAGTTACTTTCCCTATGAAGGTCGTAAAGGTATTGCATAAGCATTTCTTTTGTAAAGCTTAAATACTGGGCCTTACGCATCTTTTCAAAGGTAAAGTAGTCATCCTGACAAGAAGCTCTTCCGCCTTCATTTTCAACCTTATCAAACTCCTTAAA
>JAILCK010000351.1 GCA_024680435.1 Lachnospiraceae bacterium | reverse complement strand
ATCAAATCCTCGTCGCCTGCTGCAATAAGGCTGTTTCCTTCGAAATGATCTGTAATATAATCTGCTATTTCATCTTCGTCTAAATCTTTGTCTCTTCTGTCAATTAAAAGCTGTGTGTCATAACGATACGCAAACTGATCGTCTTCAGCATCGATTGATTCAATACCCAACTTTTTGTCCTCCTTATAGTTCATTTGCTTTTTGTAAAAAGCACAATGACACTTTACCACATTTACTTAAGATGTGTAAAGAAAACAAGGAGTCTTTTAAGATTTATTCAGTTTCTTTTTTAGCAAGGTTTTTCTTCCAGGTAAAGTAAGCAATGCACACATAAACTGCCGCAACTATCATAATGCAAACTTCAAGCAAAACATCCGATAGGCCTGCTGCCTTTAAAGGCAAAAGCATTCCGTCAAGGAAGGCATGCATTAAGATTGCAAGGAATAAAAACCATATTTTCTTTGCGCCCTTGGTTACTGCAATCCACACAAGCACGGATAAAGAAAGCTGTACCGCCATTGCTGACACTCTTTCCCATGAACTTAAAAGGAATTTTGCGGGAGGATAAGCTATGAGAGTGTTGAATGTTTCTTCCAAAACAGCCTTGTTTGCATCATCCAAAGCGCTTGTGATAATTGAGGCGTGGCCTGAATTAATCATTATTGAGTAAAGAAGATTATTAAACATAGTCATGGTCAAAAGCACCACCATCTCAATCCCGCCGTGTCCTGCGCCGTACATTAAAGCATTATGCGGGTTATCGGTTTCTTTCTTTAAAAAGAACTTCATTGTGATGAATCTTCCGCACTCTTCAAAGATACCTGCGGCAAAGCCTCCGTAAATCGCATAGCCCCATGTGCTTGCTAAAATGCTCTGTCCTAAGCCTGTGGATAAAACAATTGAGTGCATTATGCTCTCAAGTATAAATGCAAACAAAAACATGGTTAAAAGGCCGAATAAAAAGGCCTTTATGCTTGCGTTATACCTCTTTTTAAACCAAAGAAGCAAAAATATGGGAAGTGCCACTCCAAAAATCATGTTAATAACCATAACTACCAAAGATGCTGTTGATACCATTCTCTATCCCTCCTATGCATTAATCGGTACTGTCTGAATCGTCTCCGCTCCAATCGCCGAAATCTATGTCACCGCCATCACCGGATGATGAGCCACCGCCGGAATCGCCGGAACCGCCACCTGAATCACCGGATCCGCCACCTGAATCTCCTCCCGAAGGTCCCGGATCAGGTGTCGAAGGTTGACTTCCGCCGGATGAACCGCTGTCATGTGAATCTGAATGATCCGATGAACCGCCACCGCTTCCTGAATCAGAGCCTTGAGAGGGCTGAGCCGCAGGAGCAGGTTGAGGCGCAGGTGTCTGCGTCGGAGCCTGGGGTGTAGGCGTTGTTACAACAGGTTTCTTTGTACTTGTTGCAGGCTTTGATGTGCCTGTCTGAGTCTTTCCCGCTGTTGTATTTTTGTTTGTTTCTTTTTCTTCTTTATTTAAGTCTATTGAAGCAACCTCTTTTACGATAGTATTTTCGGCGCCGTTGTTTACATTTGTGATTACGCCATCACTCTTTTGATTGTATTTAAGGAAGGGGTCTTCGCCTTCTATGTCTGAAAGGTTTCCGTATTCGATCCATTCGCCGTCTAAGCAAACAAAAATCTTTGAATCAACTATCTTAACAAGCTGCTCACCATCTCCTACTTTGGTGGCAGGCTTTCTTGCTTCAAGAAGTTTTTTGTTATTTTCAATTGCTTTTGCATAGTCGTATCTAACTATCTGTGGATAGACAGGAATTCTAAGTTCTGTCTTGTCAAAAGAAACCGAATCCTTTTCATCCATGCCAACTTCTTTATACAAGCACTTTTGATGGTCTTCTGTGTAAGCATAAGCTATTGCCACCTTCCCCGTATCTGCTCCAACAAGTTTTGATATGTTTTTTTCGCTCAGGGCTTCAACGGTAGACTTTCCGTTTTCGTCAAAGGAGCCTTTAAATATAACCTTTGAGTAATTATCCATGTTCTTTATAAGGGTAGAAACCTTATCATTTGCATAGTTATCAAAGTA
>JAILCK010000349.1 GCA_024680435.1 Lachnospiraceae bacterium | reverse complement strand
TTCAAATCCTTTGATTGAAGAAGTAAGAGGCTTTTATCCAAGCGAATATCTTGTGGGCGAATATGGAATTGCATTGATTGAAAGAGAACTTGGTGTACGCCTCCCTGTAGATGAAGCAGTATCAATTGCTCTTCATCTTGTGAACGCCGAGTATACCGGCGATATGAGCACCACAATGCATGTTACAAGCCTTATAAAAGAGGTTATAGATTTAGTGGAAAATGAACTTGGCGTAAAGCTAAACGACATGGGGCTTTACTATGCAAGATTCATTACTCACCTTAAGTTTTTATCCCAAAGAATCTTTACGGGACAGCTTATGGACAATCAGGACGAAGAGTTCATAAGAATGATTTCGGGTTTATATCCGAAGGAATTTGAAATAAGTGAAAAAATCGGGAAATTCATTTTCGATAAATATAAAAAGACTATCACAAAAGAAGAAGAAGTATATTTAACTGTTCACATTAGACGTATTCAGCCTGATGCGGACAAAAAGGAGGATTAAGTAAGTGGCAGGATTTTTTGAAAAACTTTTAGGAAAAGATAACGGCATTCAAGTATTCGTGCCCGTTGAGGGTGATGTGATAAAGGCAAGCGAAATTAATGACCCCACCTTTTCTGAAGAAATGATAGGTAAAACGGTGGGAATAAAGCCTTCATCGGGAACAGTGTATGCTCCCTTTGATGCTGAAGTTCTTGTAGCTTTTGATACAAAGCATGCAGTTGCTTTAAAAAGTGATGACGGAATCGAATTAATGATTCACTTTGGACTTGATACTGTAAAAATGAACGGTGAACCTTTTGAAATGCTTGTTAAAGTGGGAGACAAGATTAAAAAGGGTGATGTGATTATGAGGGCTGATTTAGAAAAGATTAAAGCCGCAGGTTTTGACACAGTGGTGCCTGTTGTTGTCACAAATCCCGATGAATTTAAATCAATTGAATTTATTACAGGATCCGGAGTTAAATCCACAGATATCCTGGCAAAAATAAAGAAGTAGGAGAGAACAATGAAAAGCTTTAATTATGTAATTAACGACGAACTTGGAATTCATGCTCGCCCCGCAGGCCTTTTGGCAAAGGAAGTTAAAAACTTTGCAAGTGAGATTACTTTAGTTAAGGGGGATAAAAGAGTCTCCGCTAAAGGTGTTATGGGAATCATGACATTAAACGTTAAAAAAGGAGATACTGTCACAGTCGAAGCAAACGGAAGCGATGAAGACAGCGCAATTTCTTCTTTAGAGTCTTTCTTTAAAGGCAATTTATAAGTTAATTTCCGAGGCAGAGAAGGACCTCGGTTAAAAAGGAGGATAAAATGAAGTATTTACAAAAACTTGGGAAAGCTTTGATGCTTCCCGTAGCTACTCTTCCCGTATGTGCTTTCCTTATGGGTATTGGCTACTTATTGTGTCCTGCAACCATGCAGGGCGGTGAAATGAGCGGATTTTTAAACATGCTCGGTTTCTTCCTCGTAAAAGCAGGAGGAGCTTTAATCGACAACATGCCGCTTCTTTTCGTTATCGGTGTAGGCGTAGGCCTTTCCGAGAAAAACGATGGTACAGGTGCTTTGGCAGCATTGGTATCATGGCTTATGATTACTAACTTATTAAGCACAGGTGTTGTTACAACTCTTATTCCTTCAATTGCTGAAAACACAAACAAGGTTATAGCATTTGATAAGATTGCCAATGCATTTATCGGTATTTTGGCAGGTATTATCGGTTCAAGCTGCTACAACAGATTTAAGGGAACAAAACTTCCCGACTGGCTTGCTTTCTTCTCAGGCAAGAGATGTGTTGCGATTGTTTCAGGTGTTGTATCAATCTTCGCATCAGCAGTATTGCTTTTTGTATGGCCTTTGATTTTCCAGTGCTTTATCTGGTTCGGAAATTCAATCGTTGGCCTTGGCGCAGTAGGTGCAGGTATTTATGCATTCTTTAACCGTTTGCTTATTCCTACAGGCCTTCACCACGCTCTTAACAACGTATTCTGGTTTGACACTATCGGTCTTGGTGATTTATCACACTTCTGGGCAGGAGAAACATCTGCTGACGTTTCATGGTCACTTGGTATGTACATGTCAGGTTTCTTCCCTTGTATGATGTTTGGTATTCCCGGTGCTGCACTTGCAATTGTTAAGTGTGCAAAGCCTGAAAAGAGAAAAGTTGCAATGGGTCTTATGCTTTCAGCCGCTATTTGTTCATTCATCTGCGGTGTTACAGAGCCCTTCGAATTTGCA
>JAILCK010000344.1 GCA_024680435.1 Lachnospiraceae bacterium | reverse complement strand
ATCTGAAGGAAAAGTTCTCTCATTGCAGTATTGATAGCGTCACATACCAAGTCAGTATTTAATGCTTCCATTACTGTAAGTCCGGGTAAAATTTCTGCAGCCATAGCAGCTGAATGAGTCATACCTGAACATCCGATTGTTTCAACAAGAGCTTCCTGAATAATACCTTCCTTAACATTAAGAGAAAGCTTACATGCACCTTGCTGAGGAGCACACCAGCCAATACCATGTGTGTAACCTGAAATGTCTGTTACATTCTTCGCCTTAACCCATTTTGCTTCTTCGGGAATAGGCGCACATCCATGGTGAACACCCTGTTTAACAGGACACATATCTTCCACTTCTTTAGAATAAATCATTAGTTTATCCATCTCCTTTCAAAGTGATAATAATCGCAACCACTATTGTGGCATAATTAACCGCAAAAATCCAGTATTTTTTATTAGTAAAACTAAAAACTAAATCAGTTTTCTTTTTTCTTTATAATTGTACCGTTATTTTTATGAATGCTCTTTTCGGGAATAACTCCTCTTACGCAGGAAGTAGGATAAACATTGCTTTCTTTGCAGATAACGGTTCCGGGATTTAAAACGCTGTTACAGCCAACTTCAACGTTGTCCCCAAGCATTGCTCCAAACTTCTTTAAGCCTGTTTCAATGTTTTCTCCTTCGTTATGTACAACAACAAGCTTTTTATCGCTTTTTACGTTTGATGTGATCGAACCCGCTCCCATGTGGGCTTTATAGCCTAAGATTGAGTCTCCTACGTAATTATAGTGAGGAACCTGTACTTTGTTAAACAAAATAACGTTCTTTAATTCTGTTGAATTACCTACTACGCAACCTTCACCTACTAAGGCATTACCTCTAATGAAGGCACCGGGGCGTACCTCGGTTTCGGGTCCGATAATACAAGGACCTGCAATATAGTTATTAGGATAAATCTTAGCGGATTTTGCAATCCAAACATAATCCCCCTTGTAATCATACTCATCAGGTGATAACGTTTTGGCAAACTCTAAAATAAAGTCTTTAATCTTAGGAAGGGCTTCCCAAGGATATTCACAGTTACTTAACAATTCTTTAGCTTGAGTTTGGTCAAGAGAATATAAGTCCTTAATCTTAATATCAGCCATTTTTAGTCTCCTTAATCAATTAAAATCAAAAACAACAGCGTTGTTTTCATCAAGTTTTAAAAATGCATCAAAGAACAAACCTTTTTTACTTAAAAAGCCTGTAATAATGTCTGTTTTTTTGTCATTCAAAAGTTTAACAATCTGATCTGTGGGTATTTCAACTCCTGCTATCTTACCTACAAAGAAACTGCATCCGCCCTTTTCTTTTGAATAATTTGCGCATCTGTATCCGTTATGGCCCTTTATAATACTTGCGCCACACTTTGGACATTTAACATTTTTAACAATTTCTTCCGTGTTGTCAAACTCAAATTTAAATCCGACAATTTTACCTTCATCATCCTTGTTAAATGTAATAAATGCATTGAAGGAATTTCCCGATTTAGACTTAAAGCCTTTAATTAAAGGTGATTTTCCCGTAGTTAAAAGTTCTTTTACCTGGGAATCGTTTAATTTCACACCGGATATTGTACCGATATTAAACTTGCATCCCGCTTCGGGGTTTTCCCTATTGTAGTTATTGCATCCGTATCCAAAGGAAGTTTTTACTATGTCGCCGCCGCAAACAGGACATTTAACGTCTTTTAGTACCTTAGCTTCGACATTTTCAAAGTCGAAAGAAATCTCACTTTTACCCGCTTCATTTTTCTTAAGAAGCAAACAGGCATCAAATTTTTTGCCGGATTTACCCTTAAATCCGCGGATTGTTCCTGTTTTACCATTTGAAATAAGTTCTTTTACATTTGCAGATGACAACTGCTTTCCCGCTATTTTTCCAATATAAAACTTACATGAATTTTCATCACTCGGATTATAGTTTGCACAGCCAAATCCACCTGATTTAATATAAATATCCCCTCCGCAATCAGGGCACTTAACGCCTTCCAAAATATCGGGAGATATTCCTTCAAAGTCAAAAGAAACCGACTTTTTGCCGAATTCATCATCTTTTAAAATAAGACGAGCCTTAAAAGCAGATTTGTTCTTTGATTTAAAGCCGTCAAGGATTTGAGTCTTACCCGTTTCTATCAATTCCTTTACTTCATCAAAAGAAAGCTTCTTTCCTGCTATTTCACCGAT
>JAILCK010000304.1 GCA_024680435.1 Lachnospiraceae bacterium | reverse complement strand
CCTCTGTAAAAGAAAGATCCCAGCTGTAATATGCAATTTCACTGTCGGATTTTTCACCCTCAAGCCTAAAGCTTCCTATTTCTTTCGGAAAAGTTTTTCTTCCTCCCAAATAGTCTGTAAGGCGGGATTCGGGCTCTATCCTGTTTATTTTTTTATCGCTCATAGTATTCCTTTTATTCACTCACATTTCGATTATCCACCGCTAACTGCCAATTTGTCAAATAAAGTTGAGGGTTTTATCATTTAGGGCTATACTATTTCTAAAATAAAAATATGTAGAGGGGCATATGAATATACTTTTATTTTTAATTATTGTATTAGTCTTTATTGTAGGCATCGGGCTCTTAAACGAGCGGGTGTTTCATCTTCAAAGCGATATCGCTTTGATACTTTTTTCTTTAATCATTGCCTTAGTGTTACTGGCAGTAAGAAACTTTTCAAGCCTTGAATCTTTAAACAGTTTCATCGATAAGTTAGGGGACTTCGGATTCGAAGAATACTTAATGGACGGAGTTCTTTGCTTTATGCTCTTTGCAGGGGCAAGCAAGGTAAACATGAGTAAATTTAAGCAAAACATAAGGCCTATTTCTTTGCTTGCTTTGCTTACGACGGTGATTTCTTCCGTATTCTACGGAGTGCTTTTTTACCTTGTAAGCTTACTCTTTAAGCTTCCGCTTGATTTAACGGCCTGCATTTTGTTAGGCTGCGTTGTGTCTCCCACAGACCCTATTGCGGCAACGGGTATTCTAAACAAAATAGGCTTATCAAAGAATGTTTGCTCAATCATTGAAAACGAATCTTTGTTTAACGACGGAACGGGCGTAACTTTATTCATATTTGTTCGAAGCCTAATAACCAAAAGTTCTCAGGCCAATTTCTTTGTGCTTTTCTTAAAAGAAATACTTGGTGCCATCGCAGTTGCTTTGGTTTTCTCATTTCTTTTCTTTTCACTTTTAAAGCTTACAAGAGATCCCATTAAGTACATTTTGATTTCGCTTCTTAATGTTTCACTTGTTTATATAGTCTGCGAACACCTTGGTTTTTCCGGAGTTATCGCATCGGTTGTATGCGGAATGTACTTTTCTTATTCATTTTCAAAGATTCAAAGAAGAGTGGAAGTTATTGATGAAAAGGATTTTTACAAAGACTTTTGGGAAATCCTTGAATCCATTTTAAATGCAGTATTGTTTGTAATGATTGCACTTTTGGTATTAAACATTAAGTTAAGCAGCTACGCACTTTTGCTTGTGCCCGTTGCAATTATTGCAATTGTTTTATCCCGTGGTTTCGGCGTGTTTGTAAGCAGCCTCTTAACAGGAAGAAAAATGCCCGGAAACTACAGTTTAAAAGAATATGTCACGCTTATGACCTGGTCTGCATTAAAGGGAGGACTTTCTTTGGCCCTTGCTCTTGGCACAAAGGAATATCTACCTGAGAATGTATATCTAATATTTATGAATGTTACCTACGTCACCATTTTCTTTACTGTTTTGGTGCAGGGCTTAACCATAAAGAAAGTTTACTTTTCGCTTGAAAAACATAAAGCAGAAAGACTTAAAGGGGAGAGATAAATGAAAGTAATTGTTGTTGGAATCGGAAAAACAGGACTTAATTTAATAGAAATGCTTTCAAAAGAAGGCATAGACGTAACGGTTATTGATTGCTGTAAAGAAATCATCGACGCCGTTACCGATAAATATAATGTTTCGGGAATCGAAGGAAGCGGTGCTTCCAGAGAGACTCTGTTAAAGGCAGGGGCTGATACGGCGGATATGCTTATTGCCACCACAGCTATTGATGAAATTAATCTTCTTAGCTGTCTTCAGGCTAAAAACCTTGGCACCAAAAGAACTGCCGCCAGGCTTGTGCTTGCAGATTTAGCCCTTGAAAAGGATTCTTTGATCAAAGAATACAATATCGATTATATTGTGCGCCCCAAGATTGACGTGGCAGACTTTATTTTTAATAATGTGGGGCTTCCCGGAAATGTGCGCCTTGATTCTTTCTTTTCAGACACCATCCAAATGCTTTCAATTGTGGTGCTTAAAGACTCACCTTTCTGTGAAAGAAACCTTTATGAACTAAGAAAAGAGCTTAACGGTAACTTCCTTATCGTTGCGGTTGTAAGAGACTCAAAGCTCCATATTCCCGATGGAAACTTTGTGTGCAAAGAAGGCGACTTTGTGTACCTTATTTCCGATGAAAAGGGAGTGTCCGAAACCTTTAAGAAAATGGGCATCATTAAAAGAAGTGCAAAGAAAGTGCTGGTGGTGGGCGGAGGCTTCACCGGCGATTATTTGACAAATGAGCTTATTAAAGCGGGTAAAGACGTAACGATAGTTGAAGAAAACATAAATAACTGCAAAAAGTTAATGGAAAAATATCCAAAGGCAAAGGTTTCTTTAGGAGATGCGGAATCTGTTGAAATATTGGATTCAGAGGGCATTTCAAAGAAGGATGTGGTTGTCTCCATTACCGATAAAGACGAAGCTAATCTTGTGGTAAGTATGTGCGCCTGGGCTGCGGGAGTGCCCTCAATCATCACTCGAATCGACACGCCTGCTCATGCAAAGATGCTTCATAAGGTAAACATGGACATAACCGTATCTCCCAGTGAAATTGCGGCAAACAAGCTCTTTAAATTTGCAAGAAGCGCCCAAATGGAAGATGAAAAGAACGAAATCCTTAAGTTTTACAGTATCTGCGACTCCATGGCCGAAATCATGGAATTTGACGTGGGCACAAATTGCAGTCACCTTGGAATCGAGTTTAAGGAACAAGACTTTAAACTTAAGAAAGATACTTTAGTAGCCGCAATCATAAAGGACGGCGCTTTAACGGTTCCAAATGGTTTTTCAAAGCTTGTGGCAGGAGATAAAGTTGTTATAGTGTCCGCAAGCAAGAATAAGATTAAAAACCTAAACGAAATATTTAAATAATTCATTAAGAAATGGCATCCTTTTGGGTGCCATTTCTCATATTTTTTTAAGAAAATATTGCTTGTACACCCGATTTATGTGTTATTATTATCTTGTAACGTGAATAACGTCTTTATTTAATGAGAATCTTATGAAAAAAAACATACTTATTCTTTTTTTCTTCATCAGTATTTCTATTTGCTCATGTTCAATTCCATTTCAGATA
>JAILCK010000296.1 GCA_024680435.1 Lachnospiraceae bacterium | reverse complement strand
TTTTAAAATCTGAAGCATTCGCTGTCCTGAAAGAAAAGAAAATTAAAAGCGTTAAAGTATGGGTGGATGAAACCTAACATATTAAAATAATGCCCCATCGGATAACCGATGGGGCATTGCTTATTCATCCGTCTTAGCAAGTGAGAAAATAAATTCAGATCCTACACCTTCTGTGGAAATAACGTTTATGTGCTCGTTGTGAGCCATAATGATTTCTTTTGTAATTGAAAGGCCAAGGCCGGTGCCTTTTTTATCGCGTCCACGGGAAAGGTCGGATTTATAGAATCTGTCAAAGACAAGCTTTTGGTCGTCTTTTGGAATGCCGATACCCTGGTCTTTAACGGATACAAATACTTTTGAATGTTTCTCAGTAGTTTCAATTCTGATTGTTGAATTGTGATGAGAAAACTTAATGGCGTTATCAAGGAGGTTATATATAACCTGCTGGATTTTTGTTTCATCGGCATGGACGGGAAGCACATCGCCTGTAAGCACCAAATCAACCTGAATTGCCTTTGCGGTGCAGGTGCCTTCGAAGGTTGCAACAGTGTTTCTTATTACTTTGTTTATATCAAAGTCTGTAATGTCAAGCACCATGCCCTTCATGTTTAGGTTATTAAGTGACAAAAGGCCGTTTGTAAGCTTTGTAAGTCGCTCGGTTTCGCTAAGCACGATTCCTAAATACTTGTCCATCATTTCGGGAGGAATGGTGCCGTCAATCATGGCCTCGAGATAACCTCTTATTGAAGTAAGGGGCGACCTAAAGTCGTGAGAGACGTTTGCGATAAATTTCTTTTGGTTATCTTCCGAACGAGCTATTTCGCTTGCCATGTAAGAAAGGGTGGCGGCCAAATATCCCATTTCATCGTCTGAATCTATGGAAAACTCGTAGTGTAAGTTACCGGAAGCATATTGTTCTGTTGCGTAGGTAACTTTTCTTAAAGGCACATAAACCATTTCAGTAAAGAAAAATAAAATGATTAGTGACAAAGCAAAGAGGATAATTAGAAGTAAGTAACACACTCTTAGATAATCGTCGCTTTGTTTTTCGATATCAGCGATTGAAGAGTGGATAACCACGTATCCTTTTACCTTATAATCTGCGGTAATGGGGGCAAACACGCTAAGTACTTCTTCGTCAAAGGAATCAAAGAAGGTTCCCGTGGTGTAGTAGGAGTTACCGGTGATTGTAGGGTCAAAGCCGGAGATTACCAATGTTTCATCTACGTTGATGGGAAGCTTTGAGCTTAAGATCATGGTTCCCGAAGGGTTTATAATCCATATTGTTGCAGAAAGAAACACGTCCAAATCGTCTATCTGCTCCTTAACTTCAGGAAGGGAAGTGTCGAGCTTATAGAGGTCTGCGGCATAGGTGTTTGCGATAAGGTTTGCTTCTCTGTAAAAAGAAGCCGCTTTTTCTTTAAGCATTTTCTGGTAAACCGTTTGCGACACAAAAGAGCTTACGATAATAAACCCAAAAACACCAAATATGATATATGCAAGTAAGAATTTAAAATACAGTGTCTTTTTCACCGTTATTCCCCTTTATAGGTTAGTTTCCGGGATTTACTTTTGCTTCGAATTTGTAGCCTACGCCCCAGATGGTGCTTATTTTCCAACTGTCGTGATCGTTAATCTTTTCTCTTAATCTCTTTATATGAACGTCAACGGTACGTGTGTCCCCGATGTATTCATATCCCCAGATTTTATCAAGAAGCTGTTCTCTTGTGAAAACGTGGTTTGGATTAGAGGCAAGATAGTATAAAAGCTCCAATTCCTTGGGAGGCATATCAACTGCCTCTCCGAAGTATAGAACTGAGTAGTTGGTTCTGTTTATTGATAAATCGGGATAAGAAACCTTTTCGTCAGCATCTAAAACAGGAGCAGCAACCGAAGGCTTAGCACGTCTTAAAACAGCCTTTGCTCTTGCAACAAGCTCTTTAGAATCAAAGGGCTTTTCGATGTAATCATCGGCTCCCATTTCAAGGCCCAATACTTTATCAAACACTTCACCCTTTGCGGAAAGCATTATAATGGGAACTTGAGACTTTGAGCGGATTTCTCTGCATACCTGATATCCGTCGATGCCTGGAAGCATGATATCTAAAAGGATCAGGTTTGGATTGTATCCTTCGAAAGCCTGGAGGGCGGATTCTCCGTCATTTACAATCTTTGTATCAAAGCATTCCTTAATAAGGTACAAAGAAATCAATTCAGCAATATTATTGTCATCGTCTACGATTAAAATCTTTTGCTTGTTTATCATGAGGTCTCCTTTATTTAAATTCAACGATGGTTACGCCTGCATCGCCTTCACCGTGCTCGCCGGCTCTGTAGGATTTAACATATTTACATTTCTTTAAATAAGATGTGACTGCGTTTCTAAGTGCACCGGTTCCTTTACCGTGAACGATTCTTACGCTTGAAATGTGGGAAAGGTATGCATCGTCAAGATACTTATCCAAAACGGCCAATGCTTCGTCAACAGTCTTTCCTATGAGATTGCATTCATAAGAAATGTTTGTAGACTTTGCCATCTTTAAACTTCCGGAGCCGCTTTGTTTCTTTATGCCGGGGCCTGAAATTGTCTCTTCCTGCACAAATGCCAAATCGTTAATGTTTGCTTTGGATCGAATGATTCCGCACTGCACAAAGAGGTTTCCCTTATCATCGGGCATAGAGCTTACGGTGCCTTTTAGGTTTAAAGAAACTATCTTGACCATATCTCCGAGGTGCAAGTCTTTAGCTTTAATACCGCTGTTTGCATTGGTTTCTTTCTTTATAGCAAGCTTTGAGTTTTTGTCGTTTAACTGATTTCTAAGGCTTTCTCGCTTCTTCTCAAGGTCTTTCATGGAAAAGCCCTGGCCGCTCTTTTGAATGGCGCGGATGGTCTCGTCTGCAAATTCTTTTGCTTCGGCGATGATATCACGGGCCTCTTCGTTAGCGTTCCTAAGAATCTTATCCTTTGATTCGTTAAGCTTATCGGTCTTTTCTTTTAAGAGAGCGCGTTCTTTTTCAATGGCTGCCTTTTGCTCTTCAATGTATAGCTTATCTTTTTCGATTGAAACTCTGGTGGTTTCCAGATTTGAGATAACATCTTCGAAACGCTCGGATTCATCGGTAATCTGTTTCTTTGCAGCTTCAATTATGTCATCGGATAAGCCAAGCTTTGAAGAAATCGCAAAGGCATTACTCTTTCCGGGAATTCCGATTAAAAGCCTGTAGGTGGGAGAGAGGGTCTCTACATTAAATTCACAGCAGGCGTTTTCCACAAATGAAGTGGAAAGAGCGTAAATCTTAAGCTCACTATAGTGAGTGGTCGCCATGGTGCGGATGCCTCTGTCATGAAGGAAATTAAGTATCGCAATGGCAAGGGCGGCGCCTTCCGTAGGGTCGGTTCCCGCACCAAGTTCATCGAATAAACAGAGGGAATTTTCGTCTGCATGCTTTAAAATGTGGACAATGCTCTTCATATGAGAAGAGAATGTGGATAAGCTTTGCTCAATGCTTTGCTCATCGCCGATATCCGCATAAACTTCGGTAAAGACAGAAAGCTCGGACTTATCGTTTGCGGGGATGTGAAGGCCCGCCTGACCCATAAGGGTGAATAAACCAACTGTCTTTAATGTAACTGTTTTACCGCCTGTGTTTGGACCTGTGACCACTAAAAGATCGTAGTCTTTACCAAGAGGTACATCGATTGGCACCACTTTCTTTTTATCAAGTAAGGGATGGCGTCCCTTTTTTATGTTTATGTATTTATCTTCGTTAAAAACGGGACGAGAAGCTTTCTCATCCATGGCAAGCTTCGCTTTTGCAAAATTAAAGTCTAGGAAAGTCATAAACTTTTGGTTTGTTTGTAAAGCCGGAAGGTGCTCTGAAAGCTCTGCCGATAAATTAGCCAAAATCACAGCAATTTCTTTTTGCTCATCTAAGTGAAGCTCGCGAATTTTGTTGTTTAAATCAACGATAGCCTGAGGCTCAATGAAAAACGTGGAGCCTGAAGAAGACTGGTCG
>JAILCK010000286.1 GCA_024680435.1 Lachnospiraceae bacterium | reverse complement strand
AGACGCAAGGGAAAAGTACTTTGGCTTTGACAAAGAAGTTCCGAGAGTGAAAATGTATACTTGCTTTTCCGAAGGTGATTCCAAGGGAGAAATTCGCGATGCAGAGTATTGGGATAAAAAAATCCGTCTGTTTCATAATTTTGATGTGGCAACAGAACTTTTCTTACATGAATACACTCACCATTTGCAGTTTTCTTCAAATATATACGCGATGCTTTTGAGGCGTGAAACTATCAGCGCAATGGACGAAGGCTACGCGGTGGAATTTGATAACTATGAATATGAAAGGCATGCTTACAATAAGTTTCTTGAAAGCGAAGAACTCGAGTATAGAAATCTTTGGAGCGAAGAAACCGGGCAGTATGACTTTGCCATGTACAACGACATGCTTGCTTACGCCGAGGACACTGTAGCCGGTATCGAGTATTACAGCGTATCTCAGACTATGGAAACCACCGGTCCTGAAATTAAGCCATACACCAAACTTTCCTATCATATGTTAGGTAGCTTTATACATTATTTAAAGCTTACAAAGGGCGAAGAAACCGTTATGGATGCCTTCGCCAATCCTGAAAAGTTTGAGGCGCTTTTTGAGGGAGACTACGAGGCAACTTACAAGGCATGGAGAGAATGGCTCTATGAAAGAGTGCATTCCGACGAAGAAACTTTGAACAAAATACTGTTTCAAGCCAATGGAAATAGTGATTGATTTTGCTATTGAGTATTGTTCATTAAAATAACTATGAAAGGGAATGGGGATATTGAGAAGAATTAGAGGAGCTATTGTTATACTGTGCCTTTTTACGGGCGTTTTTCTTTCGGGATGCGGGATATTTAAATCAGAAACCCAAAAGAAAGAAGAGATATTAAGGGAAAAAGGAATAGAAATAGTCCTTAGTGAAGATAAAAAGAAAGAAGATTCTTACAAGAAATTTGTAGCGAATTTAGACATATTCTTTACGGATTTTGAAGCGACGGATGCGAAAGTTTTTGTTTCAACCGGTGATGAAGGCTTCAAGGTTCCGGATGATTTGGCGCTTTCCTTTGACGATTATTTTTCTTTATATGTTGAAACTTTGGGCGGTGATTATGATTACGGCATTTCCATGGCAATCGTTTCAAATATCCTTGATGATGTTGCAATTGATGAAGGGAACTTGGCACAGTTTCTAAGTAAAGAAGAAAATACTTATATTTTGGATTTTACGCGTCCCTTGACCGAAGATATTTTAGTAAGCAAAGAAACGGCTGAATATACAAAGAACGCGGCAAGAGCCTTTTGCGGATACATTAAAGAAACATACGGATTTAATAAGCTTAAAGACCTTTCAAAATCGCCTGAAAATGATGAAGAGAAAACACGCCTGAAAAATGAGTGGTTAAAATCAATCGGAGTAGAAACAGAGTATGTCCCTGCAGCTTCTTTCTTCTTTATAAAAAACGAAGGAGAAGACAGGGAGGAATATCCGTATTATATAGAAAGCAAAAGCTATGACCTATTTATAGCGTCGGATGTTTTAAATGATCAGGATTATCGTGAATATTTTAAGTATTACCAGATTTCAAGCCAGTATTGGGAAGAAGATTTAAAGAACGCGAGAGAAGTTTTTTACGGATATGATAAAGATCTTCCTAAGATTAATATGTATGTACATAGAGAACTGGATAAGATTGGAAATAGTAGTGCGGCAGGTGCGTATAAATTTGACAAGGGAATCATAGATTTCTATGGAGGTTTATGGAACGCGGTGCAAGCCTTTCAGCATGAATATACTCATTACATGGAGTTTGAGAGTGATTGGAGATGCAAATTGTATGGCCGATTTAAAGTTTTGGCTTTGATTGAGGGATATACGGTTGTGCGTGATCACTATGAATATAAGCATAAATCTCAGGAAAAATGCGATAAAACAATAGAGCAAAGCAAACTTTGGAATGCTGAAACGATGTCATATCGGCATGACTTATTTTGGGAAATGTATGCATATTGGCTCAATGTTCGGCCCGGAGTAAAGTATATAAGTGTATGCTACCAAGAACAAGAAACCGGTGATGAAATAAAGGACTATTGGGATTTATCCTATGAGCAACTTGGAAGCTTGATACATTTTTTAAAGATTGAAAAGGGTGACGAAGCATTAAATAAGGCTTTCGCTGATCCGGATAAATTTGAATTGCTTTTTGACGGAGATTACGAGGGTGTTTATAAAAGGTGGGAAGAGTACGTTCACGATTTGCTAATAGAAAATGGGATTACAGAAGAGTTTATACTCGAATGGTTTGATGGAAATAAGTGATTTTAGGGCTGCGGTATTCCGCAGCCGTTTTTGTATTTACAAAAAGTTTCTTTTTATGTATATTTTTTATGTGCTGCTCGAAATAACGAGCAAATCGATTGTGGCAGCCCGTATGCGGGTTGGCAAAATCCCCATTTTTAAAAATGTAACAAGGCGTAAAGGAGGTAAAACAGATTGACGATATAGGATATATCCTATATACTAATAATCGACAAGACAAATGAAGTTTCAAGTAGAGTTTTATGAGAAAGAGAGTAAAGAGCAACCGGCCAAGGAGTTTTTGCTTTCACTTGATAAGAAGATGCGTGCAAAAATGATGGATACTATTACCTTATTGCAAGACAACGGGAACAACTTAAGAAAGCCGTATTCGGAGCACCTTTCGGATGGTATTTTTGAATTAAGGGCTAAAGTCGGCTCAGATATTTCGAGAGTATTGTATTTCTTCTATGTAGACAGAAAAATAATACTTACAAATGGATTTATAAAGAAAACACAGAAGACCCCCAGGAAAGAAATTGAACTGGCAAAGAAATATAGAATGGATTATTTGAATAGAAGGGAGAAACCGTGATGAGCACTAGATTTGACGACTTTTTGGAAGAACAATTGAAAGACGAAGAGTTTAGGAAAGAATTTGAAGCCCTTCAGCCGGAGCATGCAGTGATTCAGGCGATAATAGATGCAAGAAAAGAGTCAGGGCTTACGCAAAAGGAACTGGCTGAGAAAACAGGAATTGCACAGGGGGATATCAGCAAAATTGAGAAAGGCTTGGCTAATCCTTCGCTTAAAACGCTTAAACGACTTGCCTTTGGTATGGGCAAAGTGCTAAAAATCGAGTTTGTATCTATAGAAAACACCATAAAGGGATAATGGCTTAATTGCGCCATCCTCTTTACTTTTTCAAAAAAATGATTTAGCATATTAAAAGTGTGTAGTAAACAAAGAAAAGGAGTAGCATTATGAATCTTTCACCACTTCAGAAAGCTAGATATGAATATCAGCCCAAGCTTC
>JAILCK010000246.1 GCA_024680435.1 Lachnospiraceae bacterium | reverse complement strand
TACAGCCTGTTTTCTTTTGCCTTAACAAGTGTACTTGTAATTTCATTTGCTTATCTTGTGTGCCTGATCATTAATCCGATTCTTGAAATAAGGTACATGCACCCCCTAATGCCTGTTGTGCTTGTGGGCCTTGTTATATTAATAAAGAAATTTGTTAAAGATGAAAAGAAAGTAACCACCAGACTTTTTATAATCGGAGTATTACTTATACTTCTCTTTGGCGCGGGGCTCTTAGATTTTAAGCACTTTAGAAGCGTTACGAAGGTTGAAGAAGCAAATACAGAGGAAATATTAAACATTGTGGGAACGCCCTCAGAAGATGCGGTATTTACATCAGCAGGTGTTAAGCACCTTGCATGGACAGTGCTTAAATACTACTATCCCGATAACGAAGTGTTTGATGAAAAGCCCTATAACTTGGAAGGCGACTTTAGGGAAATCTGGGCTTACCTAGACCCTGTTCTTTATGATGACGAATTGGCCTTAATGAAAGAAAAAGGCTACGAAGTGACGGAATACCTTGATAAGTGGATGGGAAAATATCACTGTCATTTGTATCATTTTGAAAAAAGAAACTGATAGGAGAATGCTATGGAAGATGTGTTGGAAATCTTTTTAAAGTATGTTTTACCCTTTGTAATTGCTTATGTAATTAATATGGTAATGAACAAGTTTTTCAGCAAAGAAAGACTTAAAGGAAAGATACATTTAATCTTCCTAAAGGGTCTTATCATAGTAATCATGTGGATTGCGGCCTTATTTACGGTGCTTGGACAGATTCCCGGTTTTTCAAAGCCTTGGGAAAAAGCCCTTGCTTCATCCGGTGTGGCTGCGGTTGTACTTGGTCTTGCAGCTCAGTCAACTCTTGCAAACGTGTTTGCGGGAATATCCCTTTCTTCTTCAAGGTCAAGGCCCTTTGATATAGGGGACAGAGTAAAAATAGATTCTTATGACCCCGGGTACGTAGAAAACATTACATTAAGACATACCGTTATTAAGACCTATCAAAAAGAAATCATATATATACCAAACTCCATAGTGGGTTCTTCGATTATCATTAACTACACTCAGGAAGAATCATTTTCTTTCCCCGTTGATATATCCATTGCATACGGAACCGACATGGAAAAAGCCATGGCCATCATGGCGGATGTTATAACTAAGCATCCAAAGCACTACGGCCCTAAGCCAACGGTTCTTTTAAGAAGCTGTGATGAAAGCGGAGTAACTCTAAGAGCTCTTGTTGAAACAAAGGACTTTAAAGATAACCCCACATCCTGCTCTGAAGTAAGAATGGAGCTTATGAAGAGATTTAAAGAAGAAGGAATCGAGATACCTTACAACAAGCTTGTGGTTTTAAAAGGTCAGGAATAATTAATGAAAGAATCGACGTCTTTAATCTTTACAGGTGATATCGGATTTGATAAATACATGGAAGGAAAGTGGGCTGATGAAAGCCTGCTTTCTTCTGATATAACGGACTTTTTAAAAGGCGCGGACCATGTGATTGCAAACGTGGAAGGGCCTTTGTATGAAGTAAAGAAAGAAGAAACCGATGACCCTAAGGCTAAGCTTGTGCACGCCATGGACCCTAGAGCCGTAGGCTTCTTAAAAAGGATCAATGCAGACATTTGGAATATTTGTAACAACCACATAATGGATGCAGGGCTTGAGGGCATTAAAGAGACTTTATTACATGCTAAAGAAGCAAATGCCTTAACCCTTGGGGCAGGAATGAATGAAAAAGAAGCTAAGACGCCCATTATATTAAATGAAGCAGGGGGAATCGGTATTTTATCAGTAGGATATCAAAGGGCCTGCAGAAAAGCAGGGGAAGATACACCCGGATGCTTTAGCTGGAGCGATATGGAAAGCATTAAGCGTGTCATTAACGATATAAAGAAAACCTGCAAATGGTGCGTGGTGGTGTCTCACGGCGGAGAAGAATTTACAAGCCTTCCAAACAGATACACAAGAGACAGATATTTAGAGTATTTAAACTTAGGCGCAGATGTTGTGGTGTCTCATCATCCCCACGTCCCTATGAATTATGAGACTGTTGGAGATAAAATAATCTTTTATTCATTAGGAAACTTTATATTTGATACTGATTATCAAAGGTCTCAATACAATACAGAGTTTGGAATCTTACTTAAACTTAACTTTACGAGGGAGCAGGTTTCTTTTGACGCAAAGGGACTTAAGATAGACAGAGAGACAGAAACCGTTAAAGCACATTCACTTCCCGATATCTTTACAGATGTTTCAAAAGAAGAATACGAAAAGCTAGAGCCCCTTTCCGCAAAAATGTTTATAGAGGCTACAAAGAGGCAGCTTAAATACATGAATCCCGCTAAATTTAAAAACGCTACCGAAGAAGACTTTAGGGAAAACTTCTATGAAGAGTTAAGAAGCGGTCGCGTGCCGGGAGAAGTGCTGGATTTTCAAATTGTATATCCGATTTCCCTTAAAGAAAAGGACGGTAAGTGGAAAGAAAGCAAGTTAGAGAAGGTAAAAGACTATATTTTAAAACAAATGTAGGTTTATTTGGCTTTACTTATTGTTTATTGCTCTTACATTTGATATTATTTTTATTGGTACATTGATACTTTTACACAAGGAGGGTAAGAAATGAAAAAGACAATGAAAGAGTTCAAGGAGTTTGTTGCTAAGGGTAATATCTTAGACATGGCTATCGGTGTTATCATCGGTGGAGCATTCGGAAAAATCGTAACTTCTTTGGTTAACGATGTTTTGATGCCCTTAATCGGAATTATCACCGGCGGTATCGATTTTACCACTTTATCTGTTAAGGTTGGAGAAGCTGAGCTTTTGTACGGTAACTTCATACAGAGCGTAATTGACTTCCTTATCGTGGCACTTTGCATTTTCTTTATCACAAAGGCAATCGCAAAGGCATCAGCTAAGTTTAAGAAGAAAGAAGAAGAAGCTAAGGCAGCAGAACCTGCTAAGCCCACAAGCGAAGAACTTCTTACAGAAATCAGAGACTTACTTAAGAACAAATAAAACATCAAAAAGGGCCATCGCTATATGCGACGGCTCTTTTATGTTGGATTTACTTGACATAAACGCATTAAAAGCAATATAATGTCCGCAAAGCATTGACGAAGACAGTAGCATATATTTGAAGTTTCAGCGAGCCGGAGAGGGTGAGAGCCCGGTACGAGTAAGATATATGTGAAAATCACTTCTGAGCTTCGAAGCTGAACAAAGTAAGCTAAGACGTAATCCAAACGTTAGAGTGGAATTGTATGGACCGAAAGGGAGTACTCTTAAAAAGGTGGTTAGCGACGCTTATCAGGCTTCGTCCTTTTTAGGACGGAGCCTTTTCTAATTTTTCGAGAGATTTTGGAGGAAAAAGATGTACAAACAGGTATCACCCAACATGAACTTTGTGGATCGTGAAAAAGAAACACTTAAGTTCTGGAACGACAATCAGATTTTTGAAAAGAGTATGGACAGCCGTAAGGAAGGCCCCACATACACTTTCTATGACGGACCCCCTACAGCAAACGGTAAGCCTCATATCGGCCATGTGCTTACAAGAGTTATTAAAGATATGATTCCCAGATACCGCACCATGAAGGGCTATTATGTACCAAGAAAAGCAGGTTGGGATACTCACGGACTTCCTGTTGAACTTGAAGTTGAAAAGCTTCTTGG
>JAILCK010000243.1 GCA_024680435.1 Lachnospiraceae bacterium | reverse complement strand
GAGAAAGCTCATCCGTCTGGAAACCGAACTTAAGATGAATTGATGACAAAAAAGGCTGTTTATTTCAGCCTTTTTTCTTTTATACACATAAGGAGAATTTATGGAAATTTTGGCCCCCGCAGGCAACTACAAATCATTTATAGGCGCAATCAATGCCGGCTGTGATGCCGTTTATTTAGGTGGGTCAAAATATGGTGCGAGAGCATATGCAGATAATTTTACAGATGAAGAGATAATTAAAGCTATTAAAATAGCTCATCTATACGGTAGAAAGGTCTATTTAACCGTTAACACCCTTATTAAAGAAAAAGAATTTAATGATGTATGCGAATACATTAAGCCTTTCTATAAAGCAGGTCTGGATGCTTGTATTGTGCAGGATTTAGGGCTTATTAGCGTGTTTAGTAAGCTTTTTCCCGATATGGAATGTCATGTAAGTACGCAGGCCCTTGCTACAGGTTTAGAGTCGGTAAGAGAGTATAAAAAGTTTGGGGCTTCAAGAGTTGTGCTTGCAAGAGAGCTTTCTTTAAAAGAAATAAGAAACATTAAAGAAAATGAAGATATCGAAATAGAAACTTTTATTCACGGGGCAATGTGTTATTCGTATTCCGGAGCATGTCTCTTTTCTTCATGCCTTGGAGGAAGAAGCGGAAACAGAGGAAGATGTGCGGGCCCTTGCAGGCTTCCTTATAAATACGTGCTTCCAAAGGGGAAATTTAGTAATGAATCTTACTTTTTATCAATGAAGGATCAGTGCACGATTGAGTCAATTCCTGACCTGGTTGAAGCCAAAATCGATTCGTTAAAGATTGAAGGAAGAATGAAGAAACCTGAATATACAGCTTTTGTTACGGCTATGTACAGAAAATACATTGACCGTTATTTAAGTGACCCTAAATCTTTTAAGGTTGATAAAAAAGATTTGGATGCTTTAAAGCATATCTATCTACGAAGCGAAATCGGTACGGGATATTACTATATGCAAAATGGTAAAGAAATGATTTGCGAAAAGACTCCCGGATATATGGGTAATGATGAAAAACTCATGACCCAAATTACTAAAGAATATGTGGATTCTTTAAAAAAGATAAAGATTGATGCTTTCATCAGCGTTTTAATGGGCCAAAACATTTCTCTTACATTGACTTATGGTGATATAAGTGTAACTGCTATGGGAGATATGCCTTCGGAGGCCATCACAAAGTCCTTATCAAAAGAAGATATTTCAAAACAGATTTCTAAACTTGGGGATACCTGCTTTGAAATAAATGAAATATTCTGTGAAACGGACAATGAATCTTTTGTCCCTGTAAAAGCCTTAAATGAGCTTAGAAGAGAAACTGTTTCTTTGCTTGAAGATGAAATGCTTGATAATTACATACATACCGTTTTAGAGAACAGATTTAAATCTTCTGTTACAGAAATTAAGAAAAGAAAACCTGTTTCTTTTAAAAAATTACCCATAATCATGGCTTATACTAAGGGCCAGATTGATGTCTTAAATAAGAGACAAGAAGATTTCTATTTAGCATTGGAATACGAAAATTTAAAAGCACTTAAAGCCCCTTCAAAGAAGGTGATTATGTGCTTACCTTTTATTGCAAGAAACAAAGACAGAGCCTATTTAAAGAATGTTGTTTCTTTTGCTGCCTCAAATAACGTTTCCGGTATTATGGTTCAAAATTTTGAAGAAATAAGTGCTGTGGAAGAAAGCGATTTTAAGGGATTTGTTATTTACGGTCCCGGAATCTATGCATTTAATAAAGCATCAAAAGATTTGGTGTTAGAAAAGGCCGATTCTTTTATTGCGCCCTATGAATTGTCACGTCATGAAATATCTGATCTTGATGCAAAGGGAGAATACGTTTGCGTATATGGTAAGCTTCCTTTAATGCAAAGTGCAAATTGTGTGGCAAAGACCAATGTGGGATGCCTTAAAGATAAGGGAGCTGAATTTTCTTATATTGTGGATCGCACCAACGCTAAGTTTTGTGTATACAGAAATTGTAATCTTTGTTACAACACTATTTTTAACAGCGTTCCCACATGTTTAATTAATGAAAAAGGTATTGATAATTACAAGGCTTTTCTTTCCTTTGTTGATGAAAATGAAAAAGAAACAGAAAATATTTGTGATTTGCTTTTTAAAAACACCAATGATTTTCCTAAAGAATACACCAAGGCTTACTGGAACAGAGGAGTAGAATAATTGGTTCAGTATATAACGACATTATCGAAGTATTTTATAACAATTTTCATAATGGTATATACCCTCGAGTGCTTTATGGTCTTTAAGTATAAAGAGGAGAAGGCAAGAAGGGCAATCTATACCCGTCAGGTGGTTTTGATTATTTTAATCCACTTTTCGGGGTTTTTGTCCATTTGTTTAAAAACCGGTAGCTTAAAGTATTTGATATTTTATGCCGTTTTTCAGGTTTTGATGTTACTTATAATCGAAGCCGTTCCA
>JAILCK010000207.1 GCA_024680435.1 Lachnospiraceae bacterium | reverse complement strand
TGCAAGTGCGGTTAAGGATGGTAAGCAAATGTTATCTCTTATGCTTTGATTCATGACGAGAGACTCATTGTCTCTGTCTTTGGAAGTGTAAGCAATGCTATGCTTAATGGCTGTGGGAATGTCGTTAATCTTTGTGCCATCACTTAAAGTAACGCTTCCTTCTCTGTCAAAAGAAGCCCCAAAGCAAGCCTTTCCGACTTCATGCATTCCCGATTCAGACAATCCTCCAAAGCCTAAGATTTCTCCTTTGTGTAGATCAAAGCTCACATCGGAAATGAGCCCCGGAACCGTCACGTTTTTAACGCTCATAACTACTTCCGAAGAAACCTTTTCGCCGTAATCCGAGCGGTAATATCCGCCTGTAACTTCACGTCCTACCATCAGTTTCTTTAAGCCTTCTTCATCGATTGAAGAACTTCTCACGGTGTCAATAAACACGCCGTCTCTTAAAACCGTTATGGTGTCTGACATTTTTAAAACTTCAGGTAAGTCATGGGAAATAAAGATTACGCTGTTTCCCGATTCCTTAATCCTGTTCATCTGCTTATAAAGCTCTTCACGTCCTTCTCTTGAAAGGGCTGTGGTGGTTTCATCGATAACCACAATCTTCGGGTCAAAGTATGTGGCCTTAACGATTTCCACAAGCTTTCTGTCCTCAAAGTTGTAGTTTTCAATCATATCAGAAGCCTTGATTCTTTCAAAGCCGTATTGCTTTAAAAGGTCGTTGGCTTCTTTATTCATGGCATTTGTGTTCTTTATGCCAAATTTTACAAACCTGTCCTCGTGTCCAAGGAAAATGTTTTCAGCAACGGTTAAGCCATCCAAAGTGCCAAGCTCCTGCACTATGATGGATACGCCTTCGTTGTTTGCTTCCACCTGGTTTGCGGGGTTGATTTCTTTTCCGTCTAAAATAAACTTTCCCGAATCTTTTTTGTAAATTCCCGTAAGAGAATTTGTAAGGGTCGATTTGCCCGAACCGTTTTCTCCGATGAGAGCATGTATCTCGCCTTTATCTATGTTGAAAGAGACATTTTTCAATGCCTTCGTGATTCCGAAGTTTTTACTTACATCTATTACCTGTAATCTGATTTCGCCCATTGTCTGCCTCCTTCCTACTTCACTATCTCGCCCTTGGCAACTTTTGTTGTGAGCATAACGATGATAAGAAGGGCAAATCCTGTGATAACGTCCTGAATGGCTGTGGGCGCTCCCAAAGCGATAAACCCAAAGAAAATGATGTTTATCACAAACTCACCTATGATAATTGCGGGAATGGGCATGCCATACTTTTTAAATGCAAGTCCAAAGAAACAGCCCATGGTGGGCACGAAGTTTCTGCTCATGGATGCCATACCTGTTACGGCTACCATTGAAGAACCGTAGCTTATGGTAAGTACGGCCATGGTGCCAAGAAAGGCGCCACTTATAATAAAGGCAAGTTTTTTGTAGCGATTAACGTTTATACCCATGTTCTTTGCCACAAATTCATTGCTTCCGATGGCGTAGGTGTAGGTGCCTATCTTTGTGTAGTTTAAAAGAAGGAATGCAACACCGAATGCCAAGACAGCCAAAATCAGATTTCCGGGCATTTGTCCAAATGCTCGTAAACCCGAAGGAAGTGTCTGCTCCACGCCGCCCGCAATGTAGTTTGCGACCGATTCATAAATAAGTGCAAGTCCCGTTGTGACGATCATTGACGGGATTTTAAGCCTTACATAAAATTCTCCGTTTAAAAATCCGACTAAAGCGCCGGTTAAAATTGCTCCGATCACAAGTCCCGCATATCCAAGTCCGAAACGATTTGCAAATACGCATCCGACGATTGCAGAGAGCATTATGTTGGCGCCAATGGAAAAGTCGAACATTCCCATTACCATTACAAAATAAAAGCCTACAGCGCCCACTGCCGCGAGCAATGATGCTTCAAAATAGCTAAGCATGTTTTTTGCCGAGCCGAAATTGTCGGGGGTTATTATTTTAAATATTCCCCAAGAAACTATAACCATCAAAAGAAGCATGAGATAACCTTTGAGTTTACCGCCAAGCTTCTTTTCGGCCTTTTCACTTGATGCTTTCATATCGATTCACCTCTGAATATATTAAGGCCGGCATCGCCGTGCGACACCGGCCTTACGCCACAAACTATATTAATTTTGGCTTATGATTTTAATTATTTTCCGGATCTAGCCGCTGCATCTTCGATTGAAAGTGCTGCTGCCTTAGCCTTTAAACCTTCCATATCAAGTTTAGACATTTCTACAAGTTCTTCGTCTGTATAGGGAAGTTGATCAACGAAGTACTTTTCATATCCTGCGTAGTCTTCGGGGGAAGCTACATAGAGGTAGGGGAACTTAACGTCTTCAAACTTGCCGCCAAAATCGGTATAGTTTCCTTTGATTGCGTTGTAAACTGCCATGAATGCGAAAAGAGGGTCACAGTAATGTCCGCCTGATTCGCCGGCCATTGAACCGTTTTCAACTCTTTCTCCAAGGTCGGGAAGGAAGTCTGTTGAAACGATGTCGATTTCGCCTGTCTTTCCTGCACGTTCAACTGCTGCGATAGCACCCTGTAAAGGATCTCCGCCGCCACCTGCGGGAATCAAAGCATCAAGGTCGGGGTTAGCGCTCATTAAAGCTTCTGCTGCCTTTGAACCGCCTTCTGAAGATGTTCCTGCGTACTGAGGCTCAGTTAAAACTGCCTGATCGTCGGGATGAGCTGCGTTCCACTTTTCAACGCCCTTTGTGTATCCTTCCAATCTTCCAAGCCATGTAGCGTCACCCTGTTCCCAACCGATAAGACCGATCTTTCTGTCGCCCTTGTCAAGAAGGATCTGAACAAGCTTTTCGCCGTTTTCAGGCTCGTTTTCATGAACTGCACATACATAGTATTCAGAATTTACAGCTGCCTGATAGATATCAGCGCTTGTTTCTGAATTGATGATTCTAAAGAACTGTGCAAGATAAACTCCGTTATCATTACATGTCTTGATGGCTGAAGCCATTTCTGTATCTGATGAGTTACAGATGATGATACCCTGACATCCTGCTGCACAAAGCTGTTCAACGGATGCTGTAACTTTTTCTGAAACGTGACCCTGGTCAACGTACTGAACCTGAACGCCCAAAGCCTTTGCAGCTTCGTCGAGGATCAATTTACACTGTGAACCAAGAACGTCTGTTGAGCTCCAGATTGAAACACCGATCTTGATATTTTCATCGGATGTAGCAGCGGGAGCGGGTTCTTCTGTCTTAGTTTCTGTTTCTGTCTTTGCTTCTGTAGTAGCTGCGGGAGCTGCACTCTGAGATGTGGGTGCTGTGTTTCCGCATCCGGCTAATGTTGTGCCGACCATAACGAGGCCAAGCAATAAAGCAGCCAGTCTCTTTTTCATAATTCATAACCTCCTAAAAGATTTCCAATACAATTTGCTACAAGTTTTTTGCGAGTACTCTCAATGACATCATGGTATAGCCACTATGTCTAAAAAAACATGCAAAATTTTCGGTGTATTGGTAATATTTTCAGTTTTGGTAATATTTTTTGCTCTGGATTTGAAAATATTACCAAAATTTGTCCTTTTAAACGCAAAAAGACCACCTATTTGTACACAATTTGTCTTTGGGTGGTCTTTTTATCTTTATTTATTTGTCTACATTGACTTTCTGTACTTACTTGGGGATATTCCCTCTACTTTTTTAAACACCTTTGTAAAGTAAAAATAGTCGTTATATCCCACAATTTCAGCTATTTCCTGAATTGATAAAGAATCATCCTGAAGTAATTCCTTGGCTCTTTGAATCCTTAAAGAAGCTATGTAGTCAGAAAAGTTTACACGTAAGTGCTCCTTTATCATTTCGCTAAGTCGCCCCATGCTAAGCTTATATTTTGAAGCTAAGGAAGTTAAAGAAATATCTTCCATGTAGTGTTCCCTAATGTCAGAAACCACGTTATCTATCATTCGGTCTAACCCGGGAGCCTTTTCTTCGCTTCCTTCTTCTCCCCTGTCGCTTATGATGGAAGTCATAACGCGCCTTAAATCTTCTTCCTTTATGGGCTTTACCAAGTAGTCGTATGCGTGATGCTGTACGGCTTCTTTGGCATAAGAAAACTCAGCGTATCCTGAAATTATCACCACTTTACTATCGGGCGATACATCAGGGATAGCTTTTAAAAGCTCAAGGCCTGAAAGCCCCGGCATACGAATATCCGTGAAAACTACGTCAGGCTTAAAGTGAGAAATCTCTTCTTTTGCCGTCACACCGTTATTGGCAGTTCCCACCACGTATACATCCATATCAAGTTTTTCAAGCAGTTTCTTTAGCCCCAAAGTAATCCAGACTTCATCGTCTGCAATATAAACATTTATCATCTTGCCACCCCACAAGAATCTTTGTTAACCCGGTTCCCTCATTCGACTTGGCACCGAAATTTTAATTACCGTTCCTTCGTTTACCGTGCTGTCGGCATCAAGCGTGTAATCATCCCCGTAAAAAAGCTTAAGCCTTTGCACTATATTCGATAAGCCGATTCCGTTACTCTCTTTTGGATCTTTAATTGAATCCCGCAAGCGTTCAAGAGTTTCTTCGTCCATTCCGCTTCCGTTATCTTTTACAACCATCTCAATCCTATCGTCTTTCCCCTTAATTAAGACTTCCACAAACCCTGCATCCACCTTACTTTCTAACCCGTGGAACACTGAGTTTTCAACCAGTGGCTGTAAAAAGAAACGAATCATGGGCTTATCAAGCACTTCTTCATCCACAGTAGTCTTTATTGAAATCTTTCCCATGAACCTGTATTCAATTATTCTTGCAAACTTTTCGATATAAGAGACCTCGTCCCTTACGGTCACGATATTGCTTCCCTTTACGGCATATCTGAAAATATCGGATAGCGCCATGGCCATTTCCGCAATGTCGTTTTCGTCGTTTATAAGCGCCATATCTCTCATGCAAGATAAGGTGTTATAGAGGAAATGCGGGTTAATCTGGTTTCTGTAAGCTAAGATTTCCATCTTTTGTTGCGCAAGCTCTGTTTCATAAAGGCGAATCTTACTGTCCTTTATTTCTTCAATCATTCGCTGATTTTCATCAAGCATATGGTCTAGGCTCTTTGCAACGGTTCCGATTTCATCGGTTCTGTCTAAATTAAGCCTCTTTTCGGGATGCTTAATGGAATTATCGATAAACCTGTCGATTGCATGTATGGGCTTAGCCATCCTGTAATAAGAAAAGAAAATGATTACGGCTAAGAAGAAAGAAGATAAAACCGCCGCAAGCATTATGAGTTTCCTGATGGCATCGCTTCCCGAAGTGTTTCCGGATACGGATACCGCAACGGAAATTCTTATACCGTTTTGCCAGTTACCCTCTCTGTATACGTAGTCAGGGTTCTTTCTTAAATCATCCATGGTGGAGTTTTCCGGCACATTTCCAAATGAATGGAAAGATAAATCAAGCTTATTTGAATCGCTTAGCATCATTGCCGCCATGTACTCGTTCAAAACGTTATGAAGCGTTCCTTCTATACGCCACGGTTCCAAGATGAAGACGCACATGCCCATCTGTTCTTCCGAGCTTCCTCCGCTTCCGGCATAGATAGGATAGTAAAAACCGTAGTAAAAGGTTTCTTTGTCCGGATAATACCAATCGGCGTTTAAATCGCCTTCCCGCCTTAAGTATAGCTGCTTATCGGAAAGCTTCACGGGGCGGCCCAAAGATGTGACCTCATTTAAATCTTTATCATATATAACCGCAGAAATTATCTCACGGTTCTTTAGTGCAATCTGGGAATAAAGGGATGAAGTCTTCGCTCCTAAAACGTCCTTTTGGTCTTGTGTCAGATCTTCCATCACAAGAAACTGGCACAAAGACTCGGCGTTATATCGAAGGTTTTCTTCATAAAGGCTTAGGGCGTTATCCGCCTGCCTAAGCAAGCTGTCGGAAAGAGTTTCCGCATAGCTTAGAGTCGTTTGCTTTACATACTGAAACGACGTAGAGAGGGTTATGGTTAATACAGCTAAAATCGCAAAAACAATGCAAATCAGCTGTAACAACAAACTGTTTCGAATTTTTTCAATCAAAGCGTAACCCCTTCCCCTATATAATTTTGCCCAATACATTAATTAGCATATACTTTGAGAAGGAGAAAAGCAATTTATTTTCTTAGGAGTTTTTTACTTATCCTAGGCGATTGTTTAAAAAGAAACCTTATATCCTACCTGCATTTGGCACACCATGTCCCCGAGCTCTTCTTTTAGTATTCCGAAGGCTCTGTCCTTGGTGCAGTGCCCGGTGCAGACATATTCTATGCCGGTTTCTTTAATTCTGCC
>JAILCK010000186.1 GCA_024680435.1 Lachnospiraceae bacterium | reverse complement strand
TGGGCTCCTCATTCAAGAGCAATGGGAATTGAGAAAGAAAAGATTGAAAACACTCCCGGCCTTGAACTCATGGCTTACTCAGATGAAGCGGGAGTTGCAATTGTTAAGACGGAAGATTCAAGAAAGTTCTTTGTGGGCCTTCATGCAGAATACGATGCAAACACGTTGTCTGATGAATACTTTAGAGACTTAAATAAGGGCCTTAATCCTAAGATTCCTTGCAATTACTTCCCGGATGACGACCCCACAAAGAAACCTATCGTAAACTGGAGATCCACAGGACAGCTTCTTTATACAAACTGGCTTAATTACTACGTATATCAGGCAACACCTTACGACATTAATACTATCGGCGATAATCACTAGAAGAGGGAAAAATGGATATATCTATAAATGTTAAGAACCAAAGAGATTATTTTAAAAGCGGAAAGACACTTAATGTGTCTTTTCGTATTGATGCGCTAAATAAGCTTGAGGCAGCTATTAAAAATCATGAAAGCGATGTGCTTGATGCTTTAAAGAAAGATCTCGGGAAAAGTAAGCAGGAAGCTTTTATGTGCGAATACGGTCTTTCATTAAGTGAGCTTACTTACATGAAAAAGCACTTAAAGAAATTTGCACGTCCTAAGAGGGTTAAGACGCCTTTAACCAATTTCGCGGCTTCAAGTTACATTTACAAAGTACCTTACGGAAATGTACTTATAATGAGCCCATGGAATTATCCTTTTCTTTTAACAATGGAACCGCTAATTGACGCAATTGCGGCCGGAAACACGGCCTTTGTTAAGCCAAGTGCTTATTCTCCTGCCACAAGCGAAGCAATAAGAGTGATTATCGAAGAAGCCTTTGAACCTGAATATGTTTCAGTTATTTTAGGTGGAAGAGCGGAGAATCAGCAGCTTTTGGATGAAAAATTTGATTTCATTTTCTTTACCGGAAGCCAGACTGTAGGTAAGGAAGTAATGAAGAGAGCTTCTGCCAATTTAACGCCCGTTGCCCTTGAGCTTGGGGGCAAGAGCCCTTGTATTATAGATAAGGATGCAGACATTAAGTTATCTGCCAAGAGGCTTGTGTTTGGAAAATTTTTAAATGTAGGCCAGACTTGCGTGGCTCCCGATTATGTCCTTTGTCATAAGGACATTAAAGACGATTTTTTAAGTGCTGTTAAGGAAGAAATATTAAAGCAGTTTCCAAATGCTTTAACAAATCCGGATTACGGTAAGATTATCAACGAAAAACATTTTGACAGAATTGTTTCTTTGATAGATAATAGCAAAGTCGCTTTCGGAGGTAACTTTGATAAGGCGACACTTAAAATTGAGCCTACGGTGCTTGATAACGTTACATATGATGACGCGGTTATGAAGGAAGAAATCTTTGGGCCTATTATGCCGTTTCTTACATTTGAAGATTTGGGTGAGGTCTTAAAAGACATAGACTCCCGTCAGCATCCCCTTGCTTTTTATTACTTTACTAAAGATATAAAGAAAGCAAAGAAAGTGATCTCTTCTTGCAGATTTGGCGGAGGCTGCATCAACGATACCATCATTCACCTTGCTACATCCGAAATGCCTTTTGGAGGCGTGGGAGAGAGCGGAATGGGTAATTACCATGGTAAGTTTGGCTTTGATGCTTTTTCACACACAAAGAGTATTGTTGATAAGAAACGCTTTATAGATTTAAATATGCGTTATCAGCCTTATAATTCAAGTAAGGTAAACTTAATTGAAATGTTTTTAAAATAATATATCTAAGGAATTTTTATGAAATCAAAATCAAGAACAGCGCATTATGCGCTAATTTGTGCATCATACTTTGCCGCATACTCATCAGCTCATGCCTATGCGGCAGTTTTCTTGCTTGAAAAAGGCTTTTCAAACACCATGATAGGTGTGGTGCTTGCGCTTGCCAATGTTTTATCGGTTGTTTTGCAACCTATATCAGCGGGCTTTATTGACAAATATAAGGCATTTACAAACAGAAAGGTTTCTTTGTTTTGCGCCTTCGGATGTTTGATATCAAGTGTTATTTTAGTTTTTGCAAAGGGACCTGCTTTAATCTTTTCTTTCTACGTGCTTTTATACATGCTTCAAATGCTTTATCAGCCTTTGATTCAGGCCATGAATTTTGAATACACTGATAAAGGATTTAAGATTAACTTTGGCTTAGCCCGTGGCTTAGGCTCAATGGGCTATGCAGTTGCTTCACCATTTGTCGGAGCTTTGGTTGAAAAGAACGGAGTTTCCGTCCTTCCAATCATAAATATATTGATTTTTTCAATCGGAATAATCGCCCTTATTACTTTTATTGCCCCTAAGGAAACTGAAGAAGCTAATGATAAGAAATCGGCAGAAGAGATACACAATTCTTTTATCTCTTTTGTAAAGCATTATCCTGCTTTTATGATTTTTATTCTTGGCACCACGTTTTTATTCTTTCAGCATAATGCCTTGGGAGATTATCTTTTTCAGATAATAGAACCTTTAGGCGGCACAAAAGCCACCATGGGAACACTGGTTATGGTTTCTGCATCTTTGGAACTTCCCGCAATGGCAAGCTTTGCTTTCTTTAGAAAGAAACTTGGCACAAAGAACATCTTAGTGTTTTCATCAATAATGTTTACTGTTAAAACAATCATTATGCTCTTTGCAAACAGCATTTTCTGGGTGTATGTTTCACAGAGTTTTCAAATGATTGCCTACGCTTTATTCATCCCCGGAGCCGCATACCTTGCTGAGAGCGTTATGGAAGAGCTTGATAAGACAAAAGGTCAGGCCTATATAATCACAGCAATTACCTTAAGCGGAGTATTTTCTTCTCTTGTTTGCGGAAGGCTTTTGGATGTACTGGGAGTTAAAAACATGCTCTTAGTCTGCGTGGCTGTAGGTATTGTAGGTACCCTTATTTGTTCCATTGTTTTAGGAAAGATAAAAACGAGAAAATAAAAATGTGTTGACACAATCGATTTAACGTGTTAAAGTAACGATAATCAAATTAAACCGATGAGGAAGAGTAAGTAAGTTTAATCCCTTCATTTTCAGAGAACTGCAGATGGTGAGATTGCAGTAATGAACATTGAGCCGAATGGACTTCCGAGGGCGAGCGGAAAAGCGAAAGCTTAGTATGTGAGACGGAGCAGGCCCTCCGTTAGCAGTAATGCAGAGTCGGCATATGATGGTATGCGATGAGTGGGCGCGAAAGCGTCAAGCCGGGTGGCACCACAGGATTTAGACTAAGTATCCTGTCCCAGCATTTTTGCTTGGGATAGGATTTTTTTTTACCCAAGCGTTCCCATCAAAATATTTTTTCAAAAAGAAAGGAAACGCATTATGAAAAAAACAAATTTATTGGTAACTTTAGGATTGGTATTATCCATGGC
>JAILCK010000172.1 GCA_024680435.1 Lachnospiraceae bacterium | reverse complement strand
GCCTCAATATACTCGCCTTTATCTTCAAAAGAAACCATTGTGGCTTCCGAATACTTACTTAAAGTATCAAAGAAAAATGACTTTCTTTCTAACTTAAAGCCCTTATCGTTATCAGTGTAGGCTCTAAAATATGTAGGAACGGGAGGCATTGTAACAAGCTCTTTTCCGCCTTCCTTCCAAGAAACCATACCGCCGTATCCTTTGTATGCCTTTGAAAAGATTACGCTAAAGTCGCCTGCCACTGCGCCGCTATTGTTGGTGCCGTCTGCCACGTGCTTAAACTTAGCTTCCTTAGAAACTGCCAAGGCAGGATTTTCTTTTGCCAAAGAAACATGCTCTGAAAAGGCAACCAAGTATCCCGCATCAGCCCACTTATTTGATTTCTTTAAGCGCATCTCGGCCCTGAATACATAGTCTGCGTTAATATCTTTAGCATCCTTATGATTAACCTCAAAGGTTTCTTTGGCTCCGGGTGCAATGCTTATATTATCAAAGGTCTTAGAATAAATTTCTTTTCCATTCTTTAAGATTGTATAAACAAAGTAGTGGTTGCTTAAATCGATGAAAAGGTTTTTGTTTTTAACGCTAAATCCACTCTCTGTTATGTCAAAAGAAACGTTTGCGTAAAGGTTCTTTGCTTCTTTTATTTTTGGAGATTCGGTTCTGTTTGCAAACACAATACCGTCTGTTGAGAAGCAGTATTCCGTCGGTCTGTCCCCAAAGTCGCCACCGTAAACAAGACGCATTTCATCGTCATGCTCCTGCCAGATTGCCTGGTCGATAAAGTCCCAGATGAAACCGCCCTGATACATATCAAATTCATCTTCAAGGTCTGTATATAACTTCATGCCACCAAGAGAATTTCCCATAGCATGCATGTATTCACAGGAAATGTATGGCTTTTTAGGGTCGTTTGATAAGTATTCTCTGATTCCCGCAGGCTTATGATACATTCTTGATTCAACGTCACTTGCGGCTTCAAATTCTCTGTCATTTACAATGCCTTCATAGTGAACGATTCTTGTGTCGTCTTTGGCCCTAATAAAATCATGCATGTCAATAAAGTTTTGACCGCCGAATGACTCATTTCCCAAAGACCAAAGCACTACGCTTGGATGGTTTTTATCTCTTTCAACCATATTGTTGCATCTATCAAGCACTGCGCCTCTCCACTCAGGCTTTGAACCGGGGATGGGATATCCTTCTTTTCTTTGTTCCTCTGTACACCAGGTTCCGTGAGTCTCAAGGTTTGTTTCGTCTATTACGTAAATGCCGTATTCATCACATAATCTGTACCACATTGACTGATTTGGATAATGAGATGTACGTACCGCATTTATGTTGTTTCTTTTAAATGTTTTAATGTCCCAAAGCATTTCTTCTTTGGTGATGGCACGGCCGTTTAAAGCTGAGAATTCATGTCTGTCAACGCCCTTAAATACAATTCGCTTACCGTTTATGAGCATAAGCTTATTTTTAAGTTCAAAGGTTCTGAATCCAACATTCGTAACGGCGATTTCTTTTACATTTGAAGAATCGTCTTTTAAAGCTATCCTTAATTCATAAAGGTTAGGCTCTTCGGCGCTCCACTTCTTTATAACAAGTCCTTCCATGTGAAGCTTTGCTTCTTCGCCCGAAACTTCCATGGAAGATTCAAAAACGCGCTCTTGACTTTCTAAGTCAATCAGGCTTAATACAGCCAAAGAAGGCCTTCCGACAACCTTTGCGCTTACGTCCAAAACGCCCTTTTCATAGGCTTCGTCAAGGCCTGCCTTTGCAAAGATATCGGTAACATGCAAAGAAGGAATCGTGTAAAGATAAACATCTCTAAAGATTCCGAAGAATCTCCACATATCCTGGTCTTCAAGCCAGGATGCGGAAGTTCTTTTATATACTTCAACAGCAATTCTGTTTTTTCCTGATTTTACGAAATTTGAAATATCAAATTCCGTGGGGGTGAAGGTATCTTCCCCGTATCCTACGTAGTTGCCGTTTACAAATAATCTGAATCCTACTTCTACGCCCTGGAAAGATATAAATACAGGGCGGTTTTTAAACTCTTTTTTAAGCTTAATATCTGTAACATAGCTTCCTACAGGTGCAAAGTCCTTTGAAATGTAGGGAGGGTCAAGCTTCTCTGTTCCATCCCAAGGATACATTGCGTTTGTATAGTGAATGGTGTCATAACCTTGCGTCTCAATGTGACCGGGCACCTTAATATCATCAAATTTTGAAATGTCAAAATCCTCTTTGTAAAAGTCCTTCGGTCTTTCAAAAAGATTAACCGAATACTTAAACTTCCATATTCCGTTTAAGCTTTGCCTAAGGGGCATATCCTCGCCCTTTACAATGTCTTTTTCACTTTCATAGAAAAAGTGATCCGAATGAGCGGGGAGTCTGTTTTCTCCGAAATTTTCGGGGTCTTGAAGAAATAAATGCAGTGCTTCTGTGTTCATACCTTTTCCTCACGTTTCTTTTAGCATTTCTTATAGCATTCCCGTTACAGATTCCTGAAGTGAGTCGTATAGTTTCTTTGCTCTGTCCTCATCAATCTTTAACATTTTGGAAAATTCCTTTGGCGTACAGCCTAAATACCTTTTAAACATTTTGTTAAAATAACTTGTATTGTTAAATCCCATTCTAAAGCTAAGTTCGGAAATGGTATCAATACTTAACGGATCTTTGTATAAAATCTTTGTAGCTTCAAACACCCTTAACCTTATCAAATACTCAACGGGGGAGGTCATCATTATGCGCTTAAAGCATCGACAGCACTCGTTTCTGCTTACGTGAATTTTTCCCGCGATATCTTCTAAGGTTATAGGGTCACTATAGTTTTCCTGCATGTAGGTAATGGCACTTCTTACTCTTAATTCATCTTGGGAAGGCACGTTCTTTCCGTTAAAAGAAGCCTTTTTTGAGTAAATGTAGTCTATCAAAATAGCCCAAAGCATGCAGATATAGCCTTTGGTTAAAATTTCATATCCTCTTCTTTTTGAAGTGTTTGCGGCTATAATATCGTTTATTCTGTCAATGGCGCTTTCATCCCTTAAGTTTGCATCATCCAAGGTTACAAGGGCCGCTCTTTCATCTTCCATTACTTTATAAAAGTAACGATCCGACAGTTCGTTTTCTTTGTCCAAATCCTGCACATATTCAGGAGAAAACACAACGCTGAAAAACGCTGTGTCTTCTTTTGCCGACGAAGCAAATTTGTGCGGGGTGTTGAGGGCAATCATGCATGCCTGACCCGCAGTAATTCGCTCAGTCCTGTCTTTAACCGATATTCGAAGTTCACCATTGTTTACGACAATAAGTTCAATGTCGCTCTTTCTGACAGTCCATTCGCTTACATTGCAATCTTCTTTCTTTCGCTCAAAGAAGTTTATGGCTACCGGATAATATGGGTTTTCGTACTCCTGTATCAGTTCTTTTTCCATTAATCTTCCTCATAAAAAGCTTTTGCCAAAGCAATCATGTCTTTTACATCTTTAGAGCCCATGGTTTCAACGCTTGAGTGCATAGCAAGCTGGGCAAGGCCAATGTCTGCGGTCTTTACGGATACCTGAGAGGTTGAAATGTTACCAAGGGTTGAGCCTCCCGCTACGTCTGAGTTGTTTGCATAGCATTGAACAGGAATCTTGATATCTTCCGCAATCTTTCTTACAAATGCAGCTGAATAAGCATCGGTTGCGTAGCGCTGATTTCCGTTAAACTTTATAACAATTCCCTTGTTCATATAAGGACGAAGAACCGGGTCTGCCTTTGATGTAAGTGCGGGGTGAACGGAATGCGCATTATCCGCAGAAAGGTTAAAGCTGTTTGATAAAAGCTTTAAGTATTCGGTTCTGTTCAAGGAAAGTGAATCGGTAATTCTAAAAAGTGTATCCTCAAGGAAGGTTGAAGCTGCGCCCTGCTTTGTGCCGCTTCCCACCTCTTCGTTATCAAAGATTGCAAGAACGTTTATATAATCCTTTGCGTTAGCTTCAATAATTCCCTTTAATCCCGAAAATACGCAAGCCTGGTCGTCAAGCCTGGGGGATAAAATAAACTCTTTCTTTGAGCCTACATAGGTTCCCTTCTGACGGGCATAAAGGAATAAATCCTTTCCCAAAATGTCCTTTTTATCGACTTTGGCTTCTTTGGCTATCAAATCTTCAAACTTATCCTTTGATGTGATGTCTCCAAACAAAGGAAGCATGTCGTTTTGAGCACTGTAAGTTGTGCCTGTGTTTAAATCTGTCTTCATGTGAATCGCAACATTTGGAATCACGCAAAGGTCTTTATCGATGTTAACAAGCTTTTCTTTTAACTCGTTTCCTTCTCTTACAACCACTCTTCCCGCAACGGATAATGGTCTATCGTACCAAGAAGCCATTATCATGCCGCCGTATTTTTCGACGTTTAAGCGAACGTAGTTGTTTTCAAACACCATCTCAGTGTTTTCTTTTATTCTAAAAGAGGGTGAATCGGAATGTGCACTGAAAATTCTAAAGCCTTTTGCTTTTCCCTTGGGAAGAGAAAAAGCGATTATGCTTGAAGCGTTTCTTTTTACAAAATATTTACCGGGCTTTGAAATCTTCCATGAATCGGATTCCTTTAATTCTTTATAGCCTTCGCCTTCCAAAGCGTTTTTAATGTTCTCTGTGCAGTGAAATGCGGTGGGGCTTGCATTTATAAAATCAAGTAGTTCTTTCATGTTTTTTCTCCTTTGTATATTCACACCTAATCATAACACTCACGACTTCTTTTTTCACCTTTTTTTCACTGTTTTTTCACATAATAAAACGGTTTTGGGATTTACTTATCTTTAAAATAATCGTATAATTCAATAGTATGCGTGCCCGCTTTTTACACGCGGTCACAAGGAGAGGAATAATTATGAGCGAAGAATTAAAGAATGAAACAGTTACAGAAGTAGCTGCTGATGTTAATGAAGCTAACTCTGTAAGCAAAAGTAAACAAAAACGCGAAGCAAGAAAGGCCGAAGTTAAGTCTGAAAAGGTTAAGAAAGGCTTCGACAGAGCTCTTGCATGGGTAATCGGTGTTTTAATTGCCGTTATCGTAGTCGGTGCAATCGGAATGGGCATTTACACACAGGTAAGCAAGACAACGGCTGCCGATAACTACAGCTTAGGTCTTGATGATAACGGATTTATTTCAGGCGCTGACACTTCAAAGGCTAAGGACCTCGGACTTGAAACACTTAAGGTTTCTTTAAGCGATATTGAGTACAGCGATGATGAAATCGATGCAAAAATCGGCTCTCTTTTAAATGCAAAGGCTGATTTTAGCGAAGATACTTCTTTGGAAGTTAAAGACGGCGACACAATTAATCTTGATTATGTAGGTTCTATCGACGGTGTTGAATTTGAAGGCGGAAGCACAGGCGGAAACGGAACAACACTTACAATCGGAAGCCATACATACATCGATAATTTCGAAGAACAGCTCATCGGTTCACATCCTGGTGATTCTGTGAAGGTAGAGGTTTCTTTCCCTGAAGAATACCCCAACAACCCCGATCTTGCAGGAAAGCCCGCAGTATTTGATTGTGTGGTAAATTCTGTTAAGGTTATTCCCGAACTTACAGATGAGTTTGTTAAGGAAAACTATTCCGAATACGGTTCAACTACCGAAGAATTAAGAGAAGCCATCAGAAAAGACGGTCGTGAAGCAAACCTTCAGACATATCTTTCAAAATACATTGACGACAATGCGGAAGCAAGCGTTCCCGGAAAGTATATTAAGGCTTTAAAGTCAGTTACAAAGTATGATGACACTCAGCAGTTTGACTACATGAATCAGATGTCAGCAAACTACTACGGTTCAAAGATGTACGAAACATTTGAAGACTTCACCGGTAAGACCGATGCGGAATACGAAAAGGATCTTTCCGAAAGAGCAAAGAAGATGGCAGCTTCTTCTTTAACCTACGAAGCATTTTATAAAAACAACAATCTTAACTGCGATGAAGAATATGCAAACATTCTTGAAATGATTGGCGGAGAAGAAAACATAGCACAGTACGGTGTCGGATACTTAAAGCAGATTGCTATCAGAAACACAGTTCTTAATCACTTAAGAGACGTTGTAACAGTAGAATAACATTGGATTTAAAACCCTCTTTACTAATTGTAAAGAGGGTTTTTTATTTGGTTTCTATGTGTTAGTATCAATGTATGAAAGAACTTAAAGTAATTGCGCATATACATACAGACATGCCCGAGAAATTCGGAATACCAAGGCAAAGCGGCGTTGTGAAGTCTTTAACCGGGCGCATTGTTTTTGAGCCTGAATTCAGATCTTACGATGCGGTTAAGGGTTTGGATGAATTCAGCCATCTTTGGCTATTTTGGGAATTTGAAGGTGTGCCGCAAGATAAATTCAATGCAACGGTTCGCCCGCCAAGGCTTGGAGGCAATGAAACAATGGGTGTGTTTGCCACAAGATCACCCTTTAGGCCAAATCCAATCGGATTATCAAGTGTAAAGCTTGAAGGCATCGAAAAGACAGCTGACGGACCTGTTATTGTAGTTTCCGGGATTGATTTAAGGGACAACACTCCGATATTTGATATAAAGCCATATTTAGCTTACGCAGATTCTCATCCGGACGCTAAAGACGGCTTTGCAGGGGCTCATGTTTATGAGCAGTTAGAGGTTAATTTTCCT
>JAILCK010000171.1 GCA_024680435.1 Lachnospiraceae bacterium | reverse complement strand
GGCCGCGCCCTCAGTGATTGCCACAATTTCATCCACCAACAATTTAGGTAGAAGCAACATTTTAATTTCTGAAAACACATTTCCAATGAGCCTTAATATGTAGTAAAAGAAAATGATCTTCTTTTCTTTCCACGCAACCTTAAACACATAGTTCATGGTGCGTCGTGTCATGTAGAGCATGCCGGGATTGTCTTTAACTTCAACATGCTTCGAAAGATTCATCGCCATTTTCTTCACCCCCCTCCAAGTAATATTTGGCCTGAACATTAAACATTTCGCTGTAAGGGCCGCCTGCTTCAAGCAAAGAATCGTGGGTGCCGTATTCCGCAAGCTCTCCGTCTTTAAACATGGCAACGTGATCGCAGAATTTGGTAGAGCTAAGCCTGTGGCTTATATAAACTGAGGTTTTCCCTGATACGAGCCTGTCAAAGTCTTCGTAAAGCTTAGCTTCGGCAAGAGCGTCAAGAGCAGCCGTAGGCTCATCAAGCACCACAACGGGACCGTTTTTATAAAGGGCTCTTGCAAGGGCAAGCTTTTGCTTTTCTCCGCCCGAAAAATCGACACCTTCGTCATAGATGACTTTTAATACTTCGGTGTTGATGCCGTCTTTAAGCTTTTTAACGTTTTTGCTCATTCCGGCGTCCTTTATGCACTTCTTAACTTTTTCTTCGTCCGTTTCATCAACGGGCGCCATTGAAATATTTGATTTTAAAGGGAAGGCAAACATCCAAACGTCCTGGAAAACAGGAGAAAAGATTTTATAGTATTCATCCCTGTCATATTTTGAAATGTCTTCGCCGTTTAAAAGGATGCGGCCTTTGCTGGGCTCGTAAAGCTTAAGCAATAGCTTTATAAATGTGGATTTTCCGGCTCCGTTTAGCCCCACAACCGCAAGCTTCTCGCCGGCTTTTATTGTTAAGTTAAGGCCTTTTAGCGCATAATCATCTGCTTTAGGATACTTAAACCACACATCCTCAAAGGTGAACTCGTAGGTGCTGTATTTAGGTACACATTCGCCTTCCTTCTTTTCGCTTTCATGAAGGTCCATAAAGCTTCTAAAATCATCTACTTCACGGCTTCTTGCAAAAAGCTCTGTAAGCCTGTCAAAAAGGCGTCCCAAGAACAGGAAAAATGTAGTTGCAGATCCTAAGTACAAAGAAAACTCTCCGACTGTTAAGCCGTTATTTACAACGGAATAGATAAGCCAAGAGTAGATTCCGATGAGAGCGATTACCCAAACGACGTTTCCAAAGAGTCCGCACTTCCACCATCTAAGCTCATGTTCTTTTGAGGCCTTAAGCCTTTCTTTGCTCACATCTTTGTACCTGTTTATAAGGTAATCTTTAAGGGAATACATTCTTATGTCCTTTGCGAATGTAAAATCCGAAAAGGTTCTAAGCATGTAATCATCTTTTCTCCACCAAGTCGCAAGCTTGTCCCAGACTTTTTCTTTGTTCACTTTGCTTGTGTGGTCTTTTACTAAGAAAAATAAAAATGCCAGCACTGTCATTCCTGCCATAACTGGGACGCTTAGGGTACCCATTATGAGTAGACCTGCGATAACCGTGAAGAAGTCCCCCGATGCGTTTTCCAAAAGATGCATCATGCCTTCCACGCCTTCCCGGTTTCCGCCGCAGGCTCTGACTGCCTTTTCGAAGCAGTCCATGGTGTCTTTATCTTCGAGGCTTTCAAAGGGAAGCGTCATTATCTTAACGTTTTTCTTTATCAGCATCGCGGTTCTGACACCGATGGGCCTCCACCACTGCGACCATGTGTAAGACTGGCAAAGAGTACAGATTAGCTGAATGATAAAAGTGATAAATATGATTGATATCAGTTTCTTTACGCTATCATGCTTTGTGACTATGTCGATTACAAACTTTAGCATGAAGGTCCAAAGATATGCCGCAACCGGCGTAAAGAAACCGTAGAGCGCCACCACGCCGATGGTCATCTTGTCGTGGTTCCACATTTGGCGCGCTATGTATGATAAATTCGATAGGGCGCCGTAGGCTTTGTGAAATTTGTTTTCTTCCTTTTTTTCTTTCTTTTCTTTTTTCATAAACTCCCTCCCCATAGTAGTTGTTTATTTTTTAAATAATTTTTCCCTATCAAGCCAGCTTTTTTCTTTTGAATCTATCTGCATGTTGAACACCTGCGGAAGGTCAATAAATTCTCTGGCTATCATTAATAGAGCAAAGAAAAGTCCTCCGCAAGAAGAGTTCACACCATAAACCTTCTCCTCTTTGTTGTTTGCACCAATTACGCTTGCA
>JAILCK010000150.1 GCA_024680435.1 Lachnospiraceae bacterium | reverse complement strand
TTCAACAGGACTTGAATACCTGATTTGCCTGTTTTTGATTAAAATGGCGAGCCATTCTAATATATTTTTTTCATTTAACCTAAGAATGTTTAAACCTTTAGTATCTAAGCTATATACACTGACAAATCCGCCGGTGGGACTATTGCAGGCCCATTCTTTGGCAAGTTCTTCATCTTCCGTACAGTAGAAACCTTGCCCGTAATCGTTGTAAGGCTTGCCGTAACCGAATAAAGGTTTATTCACAATAATATTTGAACCATGGTATAAAATCATATTAACCCCTTGCATACTTCTAAAGACGTAGTTTTGATTAAATAGTACTTCTTTAGACGTATATTGTCAATAGTAGTGGATTTATCTAAGGAAAGGGTATATAATAAACCGATTTATGTGGGTTTAAGCATATACGGAGAATCATATGGACAGAAAGATATATTATGAAATGGGCTTTACGGACCCCGTTCTTGATTTGGGAGAAAGGTGCGTAAAGGAAATTAAGGACAGATTTGAAAAGATTGATGAAATAGCTGAATACAATCAGTCGAAGGTTCTTTTGGCTATGCAGAAAAACAAAGTCGATGCGAGCTGCTTAACAGGCACAAACGGCTATGGTCATGATGACATAGGAAGAGACACTTTAGAAGCGGTTTATGCCTCTGTATTTAAAACGGAGGCAGCCATTGTAAGACCGCACATTACCTGTGGCACCCATGCCCTCACAATAGCGTTGTCTGCAAATCTTCTTCCCGGGGATGAGCTTTTATCTCCCGTAGGAAAGCCTTACGACACATTGGAAGAAGTTATAGGAATTAAGGAAAGCCCTTGTTCTTTAAAAGAATACGGAGTTACTTACAGACAGGTAGACTTGCTTCCAGACGGTTCCTTTGACTATGAAAACATAAAGAAAGCGATAAACGATAAGACAAAGCTTGTGACCATTCAAAGATCCAAAGGATATCAGATGAGACCTTCCTTTTCCGTAAGTCAGATTGGAAAGCTTATTTCCTTTATTAAAGGAATAAAGCCCGAAGTAACGGTTATGGTTGATAACTGTTACGGAGAATTTACCGAAAAGATGGAGCCTTCGGAGGTTGGCGCCGATATGATAGTGGGTTCTTTAATCAAAAACCCGGGGGGAGGCCTTGCACCCACAGGGGGATACATTGCAGGTACAAAGAAATGCATCGAAAGATGTCACTACCGCTTAACGGCTCCCGGCGTTGGACAGGATGTAGGCGCAAGCTTACATGTAATGGGAAATCTCTATCAGGGATTTTTCTTGTCCCCCACAGTGGTTTCCGGTGCGGTTAAAGGTGCTGTTTTTGCAGCTAAGATATATGAAGAACTCGGATTTAACGTGCTTCCTTCTTCAAAAGAAGACAGGCATGACATTATACAAAGTATTGAACTTGGATCAAAAGAAGCAATGGTTTCTTTCTGTGAAGGAATCCAGGCAGCAGCTCCCGTTGACAGTTACATCACTCCCGAGCCTTGCCCCATTCCCGGATACCCCGATGATGTAATTATGGCAGCAGGCGCCTTTGTGCAGGGCTCTTCAATCGAGCTTTCCGCTGACGGCCCCATCCGTGAGCCATATGCCATCTATTTCCAGGGGGGATTAACCTGGGAACATGCAAAACTTGGAATCTTAATGTCGGTTCAAAAGCTTTACAATAAAAAATTGATTACTTTATAGAAAGAGAAAAATATGAGCAAAAAGAAAACGGGCGCCCTTACAAATGCCCTTCAGACAAACAAAACTATTTTAAAGATAAAATATGTACTTATCGCTTTATGTGTAATAGTTGCGGGTATTTATTTTTTCAAAGGAATGAGCACTCTTTTAAGCCCCATTCCTTCCTATGAATTTTCAGGTGTAGAAACATTTACAAGAGTCACAGACCAAGGCGAAGAGGAATATGAAGACGAAACGGTCTGTCCTGTTGAATTTGAAAGCGAAGATGGCTCAGTGACCATGACGGTCAATTATACTTATGATGAGTGGGAAGAGCTTGAAGGCGGAGTTAAAAAGGACGGATATGTATATACAGGCTCTGACGGCTCTAAGCTTGCTTTTGATAAAGAAGCAAGTGAAAATGATTTTTCAAGCGCTTTAAAGAGTTTAAGAGCGGATGAAACAGAAAACGTTTTTGGCGTAGCAATGGCATTTTTCCTTATGGCCTTAAGCTTGCTTGTAATGACCGCTTTTGCAAAACACTTTACTGCTTATGAGCAAATCTGGTTTGTATCAATTATGATAATTGCCGCAATCTTTTCGCTCATTTTCCCTGAAGAGAGTGCAAACGGCATAAACGGCCTTGTGATTATGGCTCTTTATTTGCTTGATACTTTCCTTAATATCCTTTGCGAACTATTGATTTCAAAGCAAAGCAAGTGGAACTTTATTGTATCCGTATTTGTTGAAATTACGGAAATTGCCATTTGCTTAGTGCTTATGTATAGATTTGCCACGTTAGCATCTACTCTTTTCTTCTGGCTCCCTTGTGACATCATAAGTTTCATTAACTGGCACAAGCATCCCGATAAGGAAGAAGAGGAGCTTACAAAGGTTCGTACCTTAAAGGGCTGGCAGGAAGCTTTAATTATCATTGGAATCATCGTTTGGACAATCGGTATCGGATATTTTCTTACCACACTTGATTTAGGCTCCGATTTCTTTAAAAACCGTACACTGGAAGTCATTGTTTGCTACATGGATGCGTGCGCTTCGGCTGTAGGTATTGCCAACGGATTGTTTATTTTATTTAGATTCAGAGAACAGTGGATTGCATGGTATTTCGAAGCGTTCCTTGAAGCACTTATGAATATTCTTTCCGGTCAGTTCGTTTTACTTGTATTAAAGCTTGGATACTTTACAAACACCACCTATGGCTATATTAAGTGG
>JAILCK010000101.1 GCA_024680435.1 Lachnospiraceae bacterium | reverse complement strand
GCATCCTTAACGGTTTCTTTAAGGGCAGGTGTGGTAAATTCGTTATCCTTTGTAATAACCTGCTTTTCAAGGTATTGAAGAATGCGGTCTTCAGGAGCGTTGACTTTGATAGTCAAAACCTTTTCTGCCTCACCTCTGTTTATGGCAAGGACTCTGTGACCTGCGATTTTCTTAACGGGTTCTTCGTACGCATAGTACATTTCGTAAACAGACTGAGCCTTTTCATCTTTGGCCTGTGATTCAATGATACCTTCGTCAAAGGTAAGTTTACGGATGTATGTTCTGTAATCCGCATTGTCTGAAATCATTTCGGCGATAATATCAAGGGCGCCCTGCAAAGCTTCGGGAATGTTTTTAACTTCCTTTTCTTCGTTAACGTACTTTGCGGCTTCCACAGTCAAGGGCTCTGTTGCAGACATTTCCAAAATGTAATTAGCCAAGGGCTCAAGGCCTTTTTCTTTGGCAACGGATGCACGGGTCTTTCTCTTGGGCCTATAAGGACGATACAAATCTTCCACAAGCACCATGGTTTCTGCAGCCAGGATTTTTTCTTTTAACTCATCTGTAAGCATTCCCTGACTTTCGATGCTGGCAAGTACGGTTTCTTTTTTCTCTTCCAAATTGCGAAGATATGTCAAACGCTCAAAAAGGGTTCTAAGCTGCTCATCGTCAAGCTTTCCGGTAACTTCCTTACGGTATCTTGCAATAAAGGGAATGGTGTTTCCTTCATCGATCAAAGAAACCGCAGCCTCTACCTGCCACTTTTGAACTTTTAATTCTTCTGAAATCTGTTTACAAATATCCATCTAAAACTCTCCTGATAATGTTTGTTGCATTTTCAATGCAAGTCTAATTATATCATGACAATTGTATATTAAGGCAATAGATGATAAGATATTAAAGAAAATTTAATTGACGGGGAGAATTATATGGATCACTTTTTAAATGAGGATTCAAGACGCACTTTTTCATCCGTTGCATTCGGTTTTGGCATAGCTTCGCTTGCCTCATCGATACTTCTTGCTATTTTCCCTTATGCGGGACTTGCATTCGGATGTTTTGCGATTGTTTTTAGTTTTATTTCAAAAGGATATTATTACAAAAGAGATACCAAAGCCCTAATCGGAATGATATTCGGAATTGTGGGCGTGGTTATAAGCGTATGCATTATTGTTGCTGTGCTTGCATTTTCTTTTTCCGTAGCATCAAGCGAGCTTACAAGCATATTACCTGAAGTTGACTCGGTTCTTGGTGACCTTTATATGGAACAGTTCGGCTTTATGCCTTCCGACTTATTTAAGTACATCTTTAGTCTGGGAGGTATCATAAATGTATAACGAAGAAAAGAATATAAAGACCCTCTTTGCAAATGCCAGAGGACAGCTTATCGGCAAGTTCGGGCCTGTGATAGGAGCTTTGGTGACTATAAACGTCATTTCCGTTCTTGCTTCATATATTCCGTTGTTAGTAAGTAAGAATACTGATTTTTCATTCTATCTTTCCACTGCGGCTTCCCTTATTATTTCTTTATTCCTTGGAGTTTTTTATTACGCTCTTTCAAAAATGTATTTAAAAATAGCAAGGGGCAATGAAGCTGTTACCATCGGAGACATTTTTAGATTTAGGGATGTAAACATTGATAAGATTCTTATAATAAGAGCATTTCCCATTGTGATTGAAATCATTTTTTCCATAGTGGTTTTCAATTTAAGAAAAGCCCTTTGGGGTTCGGTGACCATACTTGGCTGGGTTTACCTCATTGCACTTGTTCAATCACTTATAATCTTTATACTTGATTTCTTCCTTTTGTTTGCAAACTTTATTTTGGCAGACAATCCTGAAATGCCCATAGGTGACATTTTAAGGAAAAGCAGCGAACTCTTAAAAGGAAAAAGAATAAAGTATCTTCTTATGGCACTTTTATTCTTCCTTCTTCGCTTTGCCGGAGCTATGGCTTGCGGAATCGGTGTTCTTTGGGTGACACCTTTTGAAGGAACGGTTAAAGCAAACTTTTACTTAGACGCTATCGGCGAAGAACCTTTGACACCTGAGAGAGAACAGAATAAACCTGATGTGACTTTATAATTTAAAAGAGAGTAAGCGTTTTGCTTACTCTCTTTTTTATTGCTCATTTGATTGAGAATTGTTCCATTTAAGATATGCGTTTATAAACAAATCCAAGTCTCCGTCCAATACAGCGGATGCATTGGCGTTTTCAGCGTTTGTACGATGGTCTTTAACCATTGTGTAGGGCTGTAAAACGTAAGAGCGAATCTGAGAGCCCCAGCCGATTTCTTTTACTTCTCCTCGAATATCTGAGAGCTTCTCCGCATTGGCTTCTTTCTTTAAAAGAAAAAGCTTTGCTTTTAACATCTGCATTGCCTTATCTTTGTTTTGATACTGGCTTCGCTCGTTTTGGCACTGTACCACAATTCCTGTGGGAATGTGGGTGATACGAATGGCCGAAGATGTTTTATTTACCTTCTGTCCGCCTGCGCCACTTGATCTAAACACATCGATTCTTATATCTTCTTCGGGAATATCAATGTCCAAATCTTCTTCTATATCAGGCATTACATCCAAAGAAACAAAGGATGTCTGCCTTTTACCCTGCGCATTGAAAGGTGAGATTCTTACAAGTCTGTGAACACCTTTTTCCGACTTCATGTAGCCGTAAGCGTTAAGGCCGTTAATCTGGAAAGTTACGTTTTTAATGCCTGCTTCATCGCCTTCAAGGAAATCAAGGACTTCGATTGAAAAGCCTTTTCTTTCTGCCCAGCGAGTGTACATTCTGTAAAGCATTCCCGCCCAGTCACAGGACTCTGTTCCGCCTGCTCCGGCATTAAGCCTTAAAATCGCATTGCTCTTATCGTATTCCTCGTTTAAAAGATTTGAGATTCTTAGGTCTTCAAACTTTTTTATGAAATCGTCAAGCTCTGCCCTTACTTCGTTAGGATAGTTTTCATCGGTTTCTTCCTCACCCATCTCTATCAAAGTAAGAATATCGTCAAACTGGGTAAATAAGCCGTTGACGGTTTCTTTAAGGGATTGCATGGACTTTAATTCTATTGTAAGTTTGTTGGCTCTCTCAGGATTGTCCCAAAAT
>JAILCK010000265.1 GCA_024680435.1 Lachnospiraceae bacterium | reverse complement strand
GATCTGAGTTCAAGATTGTCGTTACGTCCCCACCACCATGAGGTAGCTCCGCCTACGTTATCTGTATCAGGGTTATAGCTTTCAGGGTTCTTTCTGTAACCGTTTTCATCGATTTCATAAGAAACGCCTTCGATACCGTAGTTGATAAGACGGTAGCAAGCTTCATCGTTTCTAAGTAAATCGTAAACCATAAGTGCTCTTTCAGGGTTCTTAGATGCTGCAGAAACTGCCATAGCACCGTGAGTGATTGAAAGTGCAACTACGTTCTTTGTTTCTTCACCAAAGTAGAAGAATCCTGCCTTTGCATTAGGATCATCCTGGTAAATCTTGTTTGAAGGAGTGGGTGAGCAAAGGTCTGTCCATGTCTGTGTGTGGTGCTGATCTGCAGCTACCAAACCTACACGGAAGTCATCTCTGTTTGTAGAAGTTGTGTTGTTAAGAACGTCCTTCTTCCAAACGCCCATGTCGTTCCAAGACTTCATCATCTTAGCGTATTCAACCATCATGTCTGTATCTGTGTAAGCAGGTGTTACAACAGTGTAAAGGTCATCCTTTGTGCCGCCCCATAAAGCTGAAGAGCAGATACCATCGATGGGTACGAAGTTTGTGTGTGAAGCAACCCAACCGGAAGCCAACTGTGTATTCTGTGTACCGTCTGAATCCCAAGCCTGCTTAATGCCAAGAGCATCAGCGTTTGCTGTTGTGTATTCAAAGTACTTTGTCATATCTTCCCAGCTGTGTACGCCGTTAGCAAGACCAGCCTTTTCAGCCCAGTCTGCACGATAGATAAAGCCGTGGTTTGTCCACTGTGCGTAGTTATCTTCGGGCATTAAGTAGATTTCTCCGTCGTACTTACAAAGTTCCCAGTTTTCTGCAGGAACAGATGCCCATGTCTGAGGCGCATATGTCTTTAACATATCTTCTGATAATTCAAGGAATGCACCGTTCTTTGCGTTAGGCCATGCATCCAACCAGTCGGAAGCTGTACCGATAAGGTCGATAGAGCCATCCATAGCTGCGATTGTCATGTTGTAAACTGAAAGGTAATCAGTCCAGCCAATCCAGTAAAATTCAAGTTCTGCATTGCACTTCTCGGTAAGGATCTCGTTAAGCTTGTCGTTCATTTCCATGAAACGATCCATAGCAGCGCCTTCGGGCTTAGATCCTGTAAACATGTATGTAATCTTTACATGTTCGGATGTGTCGATAGCAGGAGCCTCTTCTTCAGAAGCGCTTGACTGCTCTGTTGTGGTTTCGGTCTTTGTTTCAGTTTTAGAAGCGGGAGCATCTTTAGCGCCACATGCTGTAAGACCAAGAACCATGCTTGCTGCAAGAAGTACTGCAAACAATTTCTTTTTCATTTTGTTTTCCTCCACTATATAGTTTGTGTGTATATTATTAACATGCACGACCATTCGTGAATGTAATAACCAAATTAACCCTTAACGGCACCAACGGTAATACCGCTGATGAAATATCTCTGAACGAAAGGATAAAGCAATACGATAGGACCTGTAGCAAGCATTGCTGTTGCCATCTTAACTGTGTTTGAAGGGATATCAGTAACTGTAATGTACTGTCCCGCTACCGTTTGCTTAAGTGCTTCGGTCGAGTTTACTGTTTCATAAAGCATATACTGTAAAGGCTTTACATCAACTCTTGAGCTTAAGAAAAGTGATGACTGATACCATTCATTCCAGTATCCCAAAGCCATAAACAATCCAATTGTTGCAAGTGCGGGCTTTAACATGGGAAGGATGAGGGATACGAAAATTCTCATATCTCCGGCACCGTCTATCTTACCCGACTCTGTAATCTCATGAGGAATGCTCTTAACGAAGTTCTTCATAAGAATTATCAGCCACGGCGACATCAGAAGCGGTAAAAGAACTGCCAAGTAGCTATCCTTTAATTTGTATGTCTGAGTCATTAACAAGTAGTAAGGTGCAAGGCCTGCTGCGAAAAGACTTGTAAAGTAAATGTAGAAAGAAATTACATTTCTGAAAGGGAAGTCTCTTCTTTGAAGGGCGTAACCTGTCATAGCTATTATCGAAAGTCCAATGAGTGTACCGACAGCTGTGATTGCAATCGTAAGTATGTATGACTTCCAAATAAGTCCGCTCTTTGTAACTGCTTTGTATGCCTCAAGCGTAAACTCGTGAGGGATGAGCTGTACGCCGTATCTGTTTAAGTAGCTTTCGGAAGTGAATGAACTTCCGAGGATTATTAAGAAAGGGAATATACATGCCAACGCATAAAAGGTTGTAAGTATATATCCGAAAGTACGTATTACTATGTCGGAAACCCCTAATTTAACTTTTGCCGAACTTGAAGCCAAGTCCAAATCTTTTTTCTTTGCCATAGTTTTCTCCGTTTGTTGCCAGCTTAGAATAATGAATAATCGGGCTCAATCTTTTTAACTACAAAGTTAACAACCATAACGATAAAGAATCCGATAAGTGACTGATACAAGCCAACCGCAGATGCAGTTGAGAAGTTAAAGTCTGTCATAGTTGCTCTGTATACGAATGTCTCGATGATATCTGTTGTATCGTAGAGCATTGAATTGGTACCGATAATGTTATAGAACAATCCGAAGTTACCTTTTACGATTCCACCTAAAGCAAACAAAAGAAGAATTACTACCGTAGGCTTTAAGCAAGGTAAGATAATGTATCTGATCTTCTGGAAAGCATTCGCTCCGTCTACCCTTGCGGCTTCGATTATTTCTCCGTCAATACCCATTATCGAAGCAAAATATACTACCGAACTGTATCCTGTCTGTTGCCACAAATAAATGATTACCAAAAGTACCGGCCAAACATGCGGATCCGCGTAAGGTTGCCACCGCTCTAAGCCCATCTTTGTAAGAATCGTGTTAACAAATCCTGTATCGTAGTTTAAGAAGTTAAAAACAAGGACGCCAACCAAAACGTGTGAAATGAAGTAAGGTAAGAACATCATTGTCTGTGCTGTCTTCTTAAATAACTTTGAAGCCATTTCATTTAACAGTATCGCCATGAACACTGCCAATAAGTTACCAAGTATAATAAAAGCGATATTATAAAGGATTGTGTTCTTGGTAAGGCTCCAAAGCTTTCCTGACTGAGCCAGGAACTCAAAGTTCTGAAGACCCACGAATTTACTTCCGAATATTCCCTTACGGTAGTTATACTTTACAAACGCTACCCAGATACCCGGCATAGGCATGTAAGAGAACATAAAGAAGAACACAATCGCTGGAATACACATAAGAGTTAATGTTCTGTATTTCCACAAGAGTTGAAAGAAATTCTTTTTCTTTACAACAGGCGCTGCTGATGCAGCTGTTTTGTTTCTTTTACCCATCTTTTTTCCTCAATCTGAAAACTCGTGATATATATTGACTAATTGCAATCGGTTTCACTAACTTCATAATAAGCATCTTGTACACGATGGTCAACCCCTTTTCTTGAAAGCGGTTGCAGATTTGTTGAATATCAACAATCAGGCTATACCTGTTTTGTTTCTTTTTTACTAAAGGTCACTTTAAAGCGCAAAAGGGCTTTGGGAAGTTTTATCCCAAAGCCCTTAAATGTCACTTAAATATTTTACACTGTTTATCTTAACGCAGCGCTTGATTCTCTCACCACCAAATGAGGGGTAATAGGGTTAAGGCTGCTTACTTCTTCGCCTTCCGCAGCCTTTATGGCTACATCGATAAGCTTCTTTCCAAAGGTTTCATAGTCATAA
>JAILCK010000010.1 GCA_024680435.1 Lachnospiraceae bacterium | reverse complement strand
TGAAAAACTGTTTGATTACGTTGATATTGTTGTTGCACCGGTTTTAATCGGTGGAAAAGAAACCTCTACACTTATCGATGGAAGTTCTATAGTTAATGAAAACGAACTTGGAAAACTTGGAGTCCTAAGCCTTATCAGCTGTGAAGCGCTTGAAAACTCATATATTAGGTTACGATACAAGGTAGTTTCATAGATTGGTGCAAGGGATACTAAATGACTATGAAAGGAAATGATATCTACTACATAAAAAATGATTGTCGAAGTTAAAAGCGTAGAACAATACACTTCTTTTATAGAAGAAATATCTAAAGATACAATCTTCTCTGACCCACATTTTTCATATGATCCGGACAATCTGTACACGGCAAATCAAAAGAAAAACGAGAAGATTTTTGTATCAAGCCACAACGAGGTTACAGACGGACTATTCGTGTGGCTTATCATCCCGGAAGAACAATTTGTAGAACTTATAGTGGGATTTTCTCGTTCTGAAGAAGCGTGGCTATCGATGATAGACTACATCGAGGCAAGCAATCCAAATTCGAGGATTGATTTTGTATATAATCCACGCAATACAATTCTAAATAGTATTCTTAAAGCAAAAAATGCTGAATTTGAAGCGCCTCAGGTGAAACTCAGGTTAACAAATGAGGTTTCTTTTGGTGCCTCTCAATATGCCTTTGAGCTAAATGAACAATATAAAGAACAGTACACTTCTTTGCATGAAAAGGATACATATTGGACAGCGGAGAAGGTGCTTGATGCAACAGAACGCTTCAAAATAATTGTGTCGATTGATAAGGGCGAACTTGTGGGATATTTAGACATTACTTCTTGTTTTAAAGAAAACGAAATATACGCGCTTTTTACTAAGAAAGGCTTCGAACACTTTCGCAAGAACATGCTCGCTAAAGCAATTGAAATTAATAAGCCAAACGGAATGATGGTTCTGGTAGATATCGATAATGCGTCTGAAAATGCTCTGTATAAGGAAATGGGCTTTGAAACAATTTCCGGTTCAGAAAGCGTTTATGCTTCTTATCTAAATAGCCGTATTTAAGCTTAACACTTATTCTTTTTAACAACAGAAGAATCTTTAGGAGTAAATGTAACGTTTAAAACCATATCTAAGCCATCTGCCAACCGTTGCAATAACTTTATAGACGGATTGCGTGTACCGTTTTCCAGTCTGCTAATCTCAGTCTGCGCAATTCCTGTTTTCTCAGAAAGTTCTTTCTGACTCATATTCATTGAGATTCTGGCATCTATCAAAGCACGAATTACATTCATCTCGGGTTGCATTTCTTCATATGCAGTTGCAAATTCAGGATCTTTCATCCTTCTATCTTTATATTCTTTTAATGTCATTAATTTCACCCCTTTTCCTGCTTTACCTAGTATGTGCATATCGTCTTATCCAATCAGCACGTCTGGATACACATGGTAATAGTAGTACTAACAGTACGTACCGTCAATATTTTTTGTACAAATTTTTAGTATTCATTTTCATTTTGTGTTATGATGATACTCAAAGGAGAGTCTAGCATGGATACAGATTTTGAAATCAGAGATCATATAAGAACAGTCTTGATTGAATGCAGAAAAGAAAAAGGGATTACTCAATCAGAACTTGGAAAGGTTGTGGGAAAGAGTAAAACCGCTGTGGCATCTTGGGAGCAGGGGCTTTCTCTACCTGATGCTGCTACTCTCTACCGCTTGGCTGCGTATTATCAAAAATCAATCAGCCACATGTATGGAGAAGACAAAAAGGGTAAATAAGGGAGAAAATAAAATTGGAAACCGCGAGCAATTCTAACAAAGATTTTGGAATAAATGAAATGCTTGATATGCAACGCGCTTTGCAGGAAAAGTATAAAGACAAATGGGAAGGCATATCGCCTGAGGTAGGAAAAAATAAACTGCTTTGGATGACAGGTGAAATCGGTGAGGTTATTGATACCGTAAAGAAGCACGGCGACCATGCCTGCGATATTGACAGTCCCCATCGTGAGCATCTGATTGAAGAATTGGCGGATGTACTGATGTTTTATAATGACGTTTTGCTTTGCTACGGAATATCGGCAGATGAATTAAAAGAAATCTACACAAAGAAATTTAAAACAAATATGGAACGCTGGTAAGAATAGTGCTTGATTATGACAGCTAAATAGTTGTAACATTAGGCAGTCGGCACAAAATAGTCAATGGCCGGCAAGGAGGTAATCATGAGAATGCGAGGTAACTACTCGGTGCAGTTATAATGCTGACAGCAGGTTGTACCGAGGTTAATTAAATAGTTTTGCTGTCACATACTGCACCGACAAATAGTACTTAATAACAATTATTTGAATAAGGAGCAGATATGAATACAGAAAGAATAAATAAATTAAGAAAAGAATGGGAAGCAGAAGAAAAAATTGCGCACATCCACGGATGGGACTTCTCTCACATCCACGGTCGATATGAAGAGGAAGAAGACCTTCCTTGGGACTATAAGAAAATCATTGACGAAAAGCTTTCAAGCGACATGAAGTTGTTGGATTTTGATACAGGTGGCGGAGAGTTTTTGCGTTCTTTAAATCACCCCTACAAAAACACTGCGGCTACTGAAGGATTTCCTCCAAATGTAGAGCTTTGTAAGAAGGAGCTTTTGCCCCTTGGAATTGACTTTAAGGCTTGCGATGACGCATCCAATATTCCTTTTGCCAACTCTTCTTTTGATATGATTATAAACAGGCACGGGGATTTTGATCCTAAAGAAACTGCCAGACTTCTTAAAAAGAACGGGCTGTTTATTACAGAGCAGGTTGGGGCAGAAAATGACAGAGACCTTGTAAAAAGGGTTCTTCCCGGCGTGCCCACACCTTTTCCTGACCTTACCTTATCTATTCAGAAAAAGAAATTTAAGGAAGCAGGTTTAAAGATTATAAGAGCCGAAGAAGCCTTCAGACCCATACGCTTCTACGACGTGGGAGCCTTTGTATGGTTTGCTCACATCATTGAGTGGGAGTTTCCGGGCTTCTCGGTAGACAAGTGCTTTGATAAGCTTCTAAAAATGCAGGAAGAAATAGACTTAAAGGGCGTTTGTGAAGGAACGATTCACAGATACCTGATAGTGGCACAAAAGTAAGTTAAATAAACAAACTAAAAAGGCACCCTTTCGGGTGCCTTTTATATATCCGTTACTGTTTCTTTAAACTCTTTTCCATCTCTTCCTGAACTTCCGGAATTGCCGAAAGCATTGGCTTTACGTCTTTACCTTTAATATTTCTGTCGACGTAGTTCTTGGTTAATTTAATCACGATTGGCGTTAATGAAAGCACACCGATAAGGTTTGGAATCATCATAAGGCCGTTAAAGGTGTCAGATACGTCCCATGCAAGTGATGATGTCATTACAGCGCCCGAAATCATCATAAGCACGAAAATCACTCTGTAAACCTTTGCGCCCTTAGTGCCAAACAGGTACTCTACTGCCTTTGATCCGTAGTGAGACCAGCCCATAACGGTTGTGAAAGCAAAGAGCAAAACGGCAATTGCTACGAACCATTCTCCGGGCTTACCAAACACGTTACCAAACGCCGTGGCAACAAGGGTAGCGTCTTTAACACCTTCCATCGGTGCTCCTGTTGTAAGGTCTATCAAGCCTGAAGATAACACAACAATGGCTGTCATTGTGCAAACAATCATAGTGTCCGCAAACACTTCAAATATTCCCCACATTCCCTGTTTAACAGGCTCGATAACGTTTGAATTTGAGTGAACCATTACAGATGAACCAAGACCTGCTTCATTGGAAAAGATACCTCTCTTACATCCGTTCTTAATAGCAAGCTTCAAAGCTTCACCTGCAATACCACCGGCAATAGCTTTTGCGCCGAATGCAAACTTAAAGATTGATCCAAACATTGCGCCGATTGTTGAAATATGAGCAAACATGATTATAAGTGAACCGATTACATAAACCACTGCCATAAAAGGAACAACACGCTCTGCAAAAGAAGCTATTCTCTGAAGTCCACCAATAATGATAAATCCGCCGACTATCATTAAGATTGCACCGATAATCCAATTTGTAACGCTTGCGCCCAAAAATGTAGGTGCACTTACACCCGCAAAGAAAGCGGATTCTATGTTAAGGGTGATTTTGTTAATCTGACCCATGTTACCTATACCAAAGGAAGCAATTGCCGCAAAGATAGCGAAAATAACAGACATTACTTTACCGATTGTCTTAAAGCCCTTATAGCTTCCAAGACCGTCCGTTAAGTAATACATAGGTCCTCCGGACCACTCGCCTTCTTTGTTCTTTCGTCTGAAATAAATACCCAAAATATTTTCCGAGTAGTTTGTCATCATTCCAAGAAATGCTGCAATCCACATCCAAAAAACTGCGCCGGGGCCACCTACGCAAATAGCGGCTGCAACACCTGCAATGTTTCCGGTTCCGATTGTTGCCGCCAAAGCAGTACAAAGAGCCTGAAACTGCGATACGGAACCTCTGTCCTTTTTCTTATGTGTGTCTTTGTGAAACAATGAACCGATTGTTTGCTTCCACCAATGTCCTAAATGTGAAATCTGGAAGCACTTTGTGATGACGGTACAGATAAGACCTGTACCAAGAAGCATGAATATTGCAAACCAGCCCCATGCAAAGCTGTTGACGACGTCGTTTACGGTCGTCACTTTTGTTACTAAATTCTCCATTCTCTACACTCCTGTCCTTTTGCCTGAGAGATTGGTAAGATAACCTTACACCTTCGGCTCCCTTTCGGGTCTCTCCAAGATTATTATAAAAAAGCCCAAAGACGGCAACACATCCGCCTTTGGACATCTTAGAATAGATTATAGCAACAGCACTTTAATACGTCAACACTTTTGCGTGTTAAATTATTGTCATTTATCTTACATTAATAATACCAAACATCAAAGTCCACATCCCCGGCTATACCATCAATTTGGCCCCAGCAGGATTGCTGCCACATAAAGTATGAGCCTTGGTAATTGGTGGCCGATGTGTAATGGGCAAGCCAGATAGGATTCTTTTTCTCCGTAATCCATGCATTTAACATATAGTTTTTACTTGAATATAAGCATGCACTGTATCCAAACTTTTCGACTTCATTTTCAAAGGTGGCATAGTTTTCATTTAAGTCATAAAGGTTCATGCCGTATCGCTCGAAGTTTTTAAAATCTTCCCAGTCATATACAATGGGAAGGTCTAATGATTCTCCGTTAAGAACTGCCATTAAATAATTTACACATGCCCTTACTTCTTCGGGATTTTTATCTTCCGCGTGCCAATAGATTCCTACTTTAAGGCCTGCCGCCTTGGCATTCTGAATGTTTTGATAGTAGTATCTGTCAGTGTATAGCTCACCGTCGTCGAATCCGCCGATTCGGATGTAAGCAAATTCGCAGCCTGCGGCAGCAACTCTTGAAAAGTCTATCTCATTTTGCCATCTTGATACGTCGATTCCCACGCTTGTTGAATCGGTTTTATATTTTGCGATAAAGTCAGCAAAGGTTTCGGGGATTGTGACAGGCGGTGCCGATACAATGTCCGTTACCACATTAACGGTCATATCCTTGACTGTGGTGTGGCCCGCATCATCCGTTAAAACAATAGAAATAGGATACGCTCCGACAGTGGCTGTATCAACAGTTCCGTTGATAGTTATGTCAACCTCTCTGTCCACATCGTCTGCATATCCCACATATTTATGAATGTCAAAGGCATCTCCTACCTTAATCTGGGGAGAGCCTGAAAACGTCAGGAAAATCGGAGCCATGGTATCAGCGATAGCTTCCGCCACAGGTTCCTCTTTTGGTGCTTCCGGAGCGGGTTCCGGCTTCTTTACTTCTTCAATTACTTCAGGTTCGTTTTCTGAAACGGTTTCTTCCACCTCATTTTCAGAAACAGTTTCTTCCCGGGCTGAAACATCCGTAACTTCTTCTTTTATTTCGTTTGAAGAAACCGGCATCTCAATCGGAGTCTCGATTAAAGCATCCACAGGCTTAGGTTCCGCCTTTCCCAAAATCTGTGATATCACATAGAAAACAAACGCTCCCACTACTGTAAGAAACGCAAGTACTCCTATGGTGGCTAATATCTTACCGGATTTCTTCATTCATCCACTCCCCGAAATACCATTTATTTTTTAGACATAGCAATATAATACTACATAATATTGCGATTGAAAATAAATCAAAAGGCTTAAATGGTATCGACTTTTCTCAAAGGAAGTCTTCTTAAAAGTTCACATCTTATGCTGCCGATCTTGTTATAAAAGTGTCCAAAAAGCGCCATTCCGAAGGTGCAAAGGATTAAATCGTCAACGTCAAATACACCCACTCTAAAAACAAACTGAAGCACTTCAATCACTAAGATGCTTAAAAATGAAGCAAGGATGTTTGCTTTTAAACTTTTTATCTTAAAAAACTTGATTAGGTAATAATCAAGAGGCATAAAGAAAAAGAAGTTTCCCAAAATGTTTACGATGATTATAAAGAAGTTTCCTGTTTCAAACACTTTATAAAAAGTGTAAAAAGGTATCAAATTAAAGCGATGCGTGGTGGGCGTTCTCATAAAAAACACCAAATAAAGCATCAAAAAAATGTAGCAGGCAAATGCTACCATCTCAATTTGTTTTAAAATCTTTCTTTGTTTTTCCATATTATCCCTCATAGTTTAATTAATCTGTACTCATTGGTACTCATGCCTTATAATCAAGAATATAGTCTGTCAATATGAAGAAACTAGGTTGATAATTCTTAATAATCCCTCATGAAATTATGAAAGGAAATTAATATGTCTAAGAATAGCGACAAAATAAGATATGACTTTGGATCCGGTGATAAGAAAAGAGACGCAGGGCTTACCACTCCTGAAAGTGTTGAAAGATTTGATGACATTTCTTACGGCCCACATCCTACCTGGAATTTGCTTGATGTTTATAGGCCCAAGAACGAAGTCGTAAATCACCTTCCCGTTATTGCAATTGTGCATGGCGGCGCCTGGGTGTATGGCGATAAGGATGTGTATCAATACTACGCCATGAGCTTGGCAGCGCGCGGTTTTTCGGTCGTTAACTTTTCATACAGGCTTGCTCCGGAATTTAAGTATCCCACAGCCCTTGAAGACATATGTAAAGTCTTTGAATGGATTTATGAAAACTCTGATAAATACGGTCTTGATACAAAGAACATATTTGCAGTGGGCGACTCTGCCGGAGCTCATCTTCTTGCAACCTTTTCTAACCTTTACACAAACAAGGAATTTAATGACAGCATAAAGAAAATGTATCCTAATGCAAACTTTTCGTTACCTAACGGATTTAAGTTAAATGCCATTGCATTAAACTGCGGTAAGTACTTCTTTAAAAGGTTTGATGCGATATTAAATAACGCCCTTATAAAAGATATCCTTGCAGGTGGCGGTAAAAAAGAAGAGCTAAACTTTATAGATGCGGCAGCCCACGTAACATCTGCCTTCCCTGAATCTTTTGTAATGACTTGCCCCGGAGACTTTTTAAGAAAACAATCCCCCAGACTTACAAAGATATTTGATGAAAAGCATGTGCCATATGTTTATAAATATTACGGAAGCAAAGAACAAAAGCTCTATCACGTGTTCCATTGTAATATGAGGGAGCCTATGGCAGAAATTTGTAATGATGATGAATGTAACTTCTTTAAAGAACACATAAAAAAGAACTAGGGTTAAACCTAGTTCTTTTTATCTATTCTATCTTTCCCAATTAAGCATCAAAATCATTTGCGCCGATTCAACCATGGTGCGACCTGTGTCCATACTTGTTTTTTGTATGTATCTAAAGGCTTCCGGCTCCGTCATGTCGTTTCTTTCCATCAAAAGATGCTTAGCTTCTTCAACAATTTTTTGCTCTTCCACACTTCTTACGGGGCGTTTCTTGTTTTTCTTTACCTTAGACTGAAGCCTTTGAAGCATCATATCCACGGTATTTATTAAATCCTGAGTCCTGAAGGGATTCGAGAGCCTCATAATGCCATCTTTTGGCTTGTAGTCATCGGTATCGGAACTAAGGAGCAGCACTTCAAAATACTCGGGCAAATACTCATAAAGCTCTGTATAGCTCATGTCTTTAAGGCGCTTAGTGCATATCACGATGCCAAACTCAAGCTCACCTGCTTTTCTTAGGACCTTCGATCCAAGGGTGCACAAAGCATCCGGCGTAAACCCATGCTTTTTAAGTATGTCGCCGATCTTTTGGGCATTATCCAACTTGGGAATGGCTATAATTACACTTCCCATAAATACCTCATCAAACTTTTAATAAGTATTTTTCGATTTCCCAGTCTGAGACTTTGTTAAGATATTCATCCCATTCAAGGAATTTGTGGTTTACATAATTCTGAGTAAACTTATCACCCAATACTTCTTTTACAAACTCACTGTCATGTGAAAGAAGCAATGCATCCTTTAAATTACCGGGAAGGCCCTTGAAAGGAACGCTTGATAAATCCATATTTTCATCAATTCCCCTAAGTCCCGCTCTTAAGATTAAAGAAATAACCGCATAGATATTTGCGGAAGGATCGGGGAATTTTACTTCCACGCTTCTTTCGCCGTAATCATCGCATACGCAAACAAGGTTTTTATCGGGAGCAGGCTTCTTTGAAACCTTCCAATTTGTAAGACGCTTGTAAGAGTTAACCAAGGGGTTTGAAAATGCGCAGATTTCGGGGGCAAACTTAAGCACTCCCGCTGCAAATTTTTCGGCTGTTTCTTTATCTGCATTAAAAATATTTCTGTTGTCTTTGTACAAAGAAACCCTAAGATGCATTCCGGATCCCGGTGCATCCTGGATGGGGCTTGGCATGAATGTTGCGTGAAGACCGAACCCCTTTGCAACGCTTCTTACAGCAAACTTAAAGGTCATTACATCGTCTGCCGCCTTAACGCCACAGTCTCCTCTAAAGTCTATTTCATGCTGTCCGGGAGCCTTTTCATGGTGAGAAGATTTAATGTCAAATCCCATATCTTCAAGGGTGAGCACCATATCACGACGAGCATTTTCACCAAGGTCCACGGGGCCTACATCCATGTAGCCTGCCTGCTCATGAGTAATTGTTGTGGCAAGGCCCTGCTCATCTGTGTGAAACAAAAAGAACTCACACTCAGGGTCTATAAAAGCATCCATTCCCTTTTCTTCCAATACAGAAAGGTTTCTTTTTAATATGTTTCTTGGGCAAAGCTCAAAGGGCTTTCCGTCAGATGTATAAACGCTACAAAGAAGCTTTCCCACTTTTCCCTGCTTAGGGCGCCATGGCAAAATTACAAAAGTATCAAGGTCAGGCTTTAAATAAAGGGTTTCATCAGTAAGGCCTTCAAAAACAGCGTTTCCTTCGAATGAATATCTTCCTTCAACCACTCTGTCAATTTGGCCGGGAGTTACAGCCACATTCTTTAAATTTCCGAAAACATCGGTAAATTGGAGACGGATAAATTCAACGTCTTCCTCTTCTATCATGTTTAAAATGTCTTCTTTTGTGTTCATTTTCCTTCCTCTCTACAAGTTGGTATAGCCCATAAGCGACTCATCCACTTTTGCAGCAACTTTTCTTCCTTCGGAAATGGCCCAGACTACAAGTGACTGGCCTCTTCTCATATCTCCTGCGGAAAATACTCTGTCTACGCTTGTCTTAAAGTCGCCATCCTTAGCGGATACATTTGTTCTTTCATTACATTCTACACCAAAATCAGAGACTATGTAACTTTGCGCGCCCAAAAATCCTGCTGCAATAAGCACAATATCTGCTTTAATTAAAGCTTCGCTTCCCGCTACCTCTTTCATTACGTTTCTTCCTGTTTGAGGATCTTTTTCAAAAGAAAGCTTAACGGTCTTTACAGATGCTACATTACCGTCTTTTCCTTTAATAAATTCCTTTACGGTAGTTTCAAAAATTCTAGGGTCGTGGCCATAGGCTTTAATTGCATCAAGCTGACCGTAGTCTGTCTTTAAAACCTTGGGCCATTCGGGCCATGGATTTGAGCATGCTCTGCATTCGGGAGGCTTAGGCATCATTTCAAGCTGAGTGACAGCACCGGCTCCAAGCCTAACGGCCGTTCCCACGCAGTCATTGCCTGTATCTCCGCCGCCTATAACAACAACGGATTTACCCTCAAGACTCTTAAAAGAAAAGTCCTTTGAATTAACAAGGGCATCGTTATCGTAGTTTAAGTCCATAAGCTTTTTACTTACTTCTTTTAAGAAATCAACAGCAAAATAAATGCCTTTAGCTTCTCTTCCCGAAGCCTTTATATCCCTTGGATTTGAAGCTCCGCAGCAAAGAATCACTCTGTCATATTCTTTAAGCAATTCCTTTGCCTTTATATCTTTTCCCACATCTACACTGCATTTAAAAGAAACGCCGGCATCTTTAAGTAAATTAATGCGTCTGTCTAACACCCGTTTGTCTAACTTCATGTTAGGTATTCCGTATCTAAGAAGGCCTCCCGGACGGTCTGATCTTTCATAAACGGTAACGCTGTGACCTCTCATATTAAGAAGCTGTGCCGCAGCAAGGCCCGAAGGGCCGCTACCTATAATTGCTATCTTTTTTCCCGTAGGGGTGGCAGGCTTAATTTCTTTAACCAAATCGTTTTCAAAGGCATAATCAATGATAGCTCTTTCGTTTTCCTTAGTCGGAATTGCCGTTGTATGAAGGCCGCAGGTGCAGGCCGCTTCGCAAAGGGCCGGGCACACTCTTGAAGTAAACTCAGGAAAACTGTGGGTCTTTGAAAGCCTAATATAAGCCTGCTTAAAGTTTCCTTTTGACACAAGGCTGTTTGTTTCAGGCACCAGATTGTTTAAAGGGCATCCCGAAGTCATGCCTGAAATCAGGACTCCCGCCTGGCAAAAAGGTACACCGCAGTTATTGCATCTCTTAGCCTCTTCAATCTGCTTCTTTAAATCGGGGCTTTCATGAAATTCAAAAAAATCAGGTCTCTTCATATCACTCATACCCCTTCTCCCTTCTTTTTGCCGATGCTTTCATAAAATGCATCAATCTCGGCCTCTTCTTTTTCTTCTCCCTGCTCTTCGTACTTGCTTATAAGGGTCAAAAGCTTTTTATAATCCGCAGGAATTATCTTTTTAAACTTGGGTACATATTCATCAAAATTTGAAAGCACTTCTTTTGCCTTAAGTGAACCTGTGTATTTTACGTGATGCTCAAGCATTTCTTTTAACTCTTCTTTATCAACCTTATGCTCAAGCTTTTCCATTAAGACAAGCTCTTTATTTAAGTTTTTGTAAAGGCAGTTTTCTTCGTCAAGAACATATGCGATTCCTCCGCTCATGCCGGCTGCAAAGTTCTTTCCTGTAGGCCCTAAAATTACCGCACGGCCTCCCGTCATGTATTCACATCCATGCTCGCCTACGCCTTCAACAACCGCAACAGCACCTGAATTACGAACGCAGAATCTTTCTCCCGCAACACCTGCAATATAGGCTTCGCCGGATGTAGCTCCGTAAAGGGCCACATTTCCGATAATTACATTTTCATGAGGCTTATAGGCTGCATTTGTAGGCGCCTTTACGCAAAGTTTACCGCCTGATAATCCTTTGGCAAAATAGTCGTTTGAATCGCCAGTTAGGTTGATGGTTAAGCCCTTTGGAATAAAGGCGCCAAAGCTTTGTCCGCCTGAGCCTTCGCACTCTAATGTAATGGTATCGTCTTTTAATCCCTTCTTGCTTGCTCTTACAATATGAGCACCAAGAAGCGTTCCGAAGGTTCTGTCTGTGTTTGATACCTTTACTTTCTTTTTAACGGGTGCTCCCCCTTCTGCCGCCAAAAGAATATCCTTATCCTTTAAAAGCTTTCTTTCGTCAAGAGTTTCTTCAAGCTTAAAGTCATAGTAATCTTTCTTACCGATTCCTTTACTGTCAGCTGAAAGAATCCTTGATAAATCAAGCTTCTTTTCTCTGTCTGAAAGGTTTTCTTTTACCTTTAACAAATCCGTTCTTCCCACAAGCTCATCTACGGATTTTACGCCAAGCTTTGCCATGTATTCCCTTAATTCTCTTGCAATAAAGAGCATAAAGTTTTCTACGTATTCAGGCTTACCCGTGAAGTTTTTCCTAAGCTCCGGATTTTGTGTGGCAATGCCCATGGGACAGGTATCAAGGTTACAAACTCTCATCATGGCACACCCTAAAGTTACCAAGGGAGCTGTTGCAAATCCGAATTCTTCGGCGCCAAGGATTGCGGCTATTGCTACGTCTTTACCGCTCATAAGCTTACCGTCCGTTTCGATTACGACCTTATCTCTTAAGCCGTTTTGAATAAGAGTCTGATGTGTCTCAGAAAGTCCCATTTCCCAAGGAATTCCTGCATTGTGAATGGAGCTTATGGGAGCGGCTCCCGTACCTCCGTCATAACCCGAAATAAGTATTACTCCGGCACCTGCTTTTGCAACGCCCGCAGCAATTGTTCCTACTCCCGCCTCTGCCACAAGCTTTACGGAAATGCGCGCATACTTATTGGCATTTTTAAGATCGTAGATTAACTGAGCCAGGTCTTCAATTGAATAAATGTCATGATGAGGGGGCGGTGAAATCAAGCTAACCCCGGGAGTTGAATGTCTGGTTTTAGCAATCCAAGGATACACTTTCTTTGCAGGCAAATGTCCGCCTTCACCGGGCTTTGCGCCCTGAGCCATTTTAATCTGTATTTCTTTAGCGCTTGATAAGTAACGTTCCGTAACACCGAATCTTCCCGAAGCCACCTGCTTTATAGCTGAGCTTCTGTCATTCTTTGTGCCTTGTGATTCGATTCTTTCATCGCTTTCTCCGCCTTCACCGCTGTTTGACTTTCCCTTAAGGTGGTTCATGGCGATAGCCAATGTTTCATGGGCTTCTTTTGAAATAGAGCCATAAGACATGGCGCCGGTTTTAAAGCGCTTTACGATTTCTTCTTCACTTTCTACTTCGTCCAAAGAAACCGGAGAGTCAGAAAACTTAAACTCAAGTAAGCTCCTTAAATATCCTGTTTCTTCCGCATCCACCATCTTTGTGTATTGCTTGAATTTATCGTAATTTCCTTCTCTTGAAGCACATTGAAGCATGTGAATTGTCTGAGGGTTGTATCTGTGATGCTCTCCCTGAGCCCTCATTTTATGCCTTCCAACAGAAGAAATCGTTAAGTTACTTGATAATCCCAAAGAATCAAATGCCTTTGAATGAAGGTCATCCGTTTGCTTTGCGATGTCTTCTAAATCGATACCGCCGATTCGGCTTACGGTTCCGGTAAAATACTTATTTATAACGGAATCTCCGATACCTACCGCTTCAAAAATCCTGCTGCCTTGATAGGACTGAATGGTGGATATACCCATCTTTGAGGCAATCTTTATAATGCCTTGCAAAACTGCCTTATCATAATCATCGACAGCAGCATAATAGTCTTTATTTAAAAGCTCATCTTCTATAAGTTTCTTTATTGAAGCATGTGCAAGGTAAGGATTTACAGCGCTTACACCGTATCCTAAAAGAGTGGCAAAATGGTGCACTTCTCTTGGTTCGCCGGATTCTAAGATTAAGGACATTGCGGTACATTTCTTTGTCTGCACCAAATGTCTGTGAACCGCAGAAACCGCCAAAAGGGAAGGAAGCGCCACGTGGTTTTCATCCACGCCTCTATCAGAAAGAATCAAAATATCCGCACCGCTTTTATAAGCTCTGTCAACTTCCACAAAAAGATGGTCAAGCACTCTCTCAATGGGCATCTTTTTATAGTAAATAATCGGTATTGTGACAACCTTAAATCCATCCTTGTCCATTGCCTTTATTTTAAGCATGTCAAGGTCTGTAAGAATGGGATTTTGAATCTTTAACACACGGCAGTTTTCCGGATTTTCAGAAAGAAGATTTCCGTTTTTACCCACATATACAGCCGTTGATGTAACAATTTTTTCTCTTGCCGCATCAATTGGCGGATTTGTAACCTGAGCAAAGCTTTGCTTAAAGTAATCAAACAAGGGCCTATACTGAGAGCTTAAAACCGCCAAGGGAGTGTCAACGCCCATGGCTCCTATGTGTTCTGTCTTATTAAGGGCCATGCTCATGATTTCTTCGGCATACTCTTCATAGGTATAGCCAAAGGCCTTTTGAAGCTTAGTAAGCTCTTCTTCGCTATAAGAAACCGGCTTAACATTGGGAATCTTTAAATCTTTAAGTTTAATTGTGTTACAGTCAATCCACTCTCCGTAGGGCTCTTTTGACGCGTATCTTTCTTTTATTTCGCTATCTTCAAATATTTTCTTTTGCTTTAAATCCACTAAGAGCATTTTGCCGGGATGGATTCTTTCTTTTTTAACTACGTGAGATTCATCAATATCAAGAACGCCTACTTCAGAAGAAAGAATAATGCGTCCGTCGTCAAAAACGTAATATCTTGAGGGTCTTAATCCGTTTCTGTCAAGGATTGCACCCATCACGTCACCATCAGAAAACAAAATGGATGCAGGGCCGTCCCAAGGCTCCATCATTGTGGCATAATAGCCGTAAAAGTCTCTTACTTTATCAGAGATTGTGTCGTTGTGGTCCCAAGGCTCGGGAATTAAGATCATTGCGGCAAGAGGTAAATCCATTCCGCTCATGACCATAAACTCCAAAGCGTTATCAAGCATCGCAGAGTCTGAGCCCTCAGAAGGGATAACGGGAAGCACTCTTGTCATATCTTCCGAAGAAAAGGCATCCGTAAACATGGTTTCTTCTCTTGCAAGCATCTTATCCACATTTCCCTTAATGGTGTTTATTTCTCCGTTATGCACAAGCATTCTGTTAGGGTGCGCTCTGTGCCAGCTGGGATTTGTGTTTGTGGAAAATCTTGAATGCACCATGGCGATGGCTGATTCATAAGAACTGTCCAGTAAGTCGTTATAAAAAAGGCGAAGCTGTCCTACAAGGAACATGCCCTTATACACTATGGTTCTTGAAGAAAGTGAAGAAACATAAGTGTTGTCATTGCTTTGCTCAAAAACTCTTCTTATTACATAAAGCTTTCTGTCAAACTCAAGGTCTGTCTTTAAGCCTTGAGGCCTTGCGATAAAGCCTTGATATATTTCGGGACAGCTCTCTAAAGCTTTAAGTCCAAGCACCTTTTCATTTGTGGGAACCTTTCTCCAGCCTAAAAATTTAAGGCCTTCCTTTTCCACAATGACTTCAAACATTTTCTTTGCCTGGCTAAGCTTAAGCTCCTCTTTTGGAAAAAAGAAAACGCCGACTCCATATTCTCTTTCTTTTGGAAGCACAATGTCTGTATCTTTTAAAACCTTGGCAAAAAACTTATGGGGAATCTGAGTTAAAATACCCACGCCGTCACCGGTTTCGCCTTTAGCGTCTTTACCGGCTCTGTGCTCTAAGTTTTCAACTATTTTTAAAGCATCATCAACCACCGCGTGACTTTTCTTTCCGTTTACATCACATACGGCGCCGATTCCGCAATTATCATGCTCAAA
>JAILCK010000357.1 GCA_024680435.1 Lachnospiraceae bacterium | reverse complement strand
TATAGTATCCGGGATTAATAACGCGTCCTTTAAATTCTGCCATCTTTAAACCTCCTTACCCACAATGTAATTAAGCAATTCTTCGTCTTTAAAGTACTTAGCCATTGTGTATGTGCGAAGTTTATTTGAAGGCGTCATGATGCGCTTTTTCTTTGTTAAAGGATTTGAAGTATACATTAAAGGACAGATTGATGTAAGTCGCGCACCTGTCTTTAAAAGCGCTTTATACTTATCAGTCTTTGCAAACTCTTCTCTTACGGGAGGAGCTGTACAAAGAACAGTCTGACAGGTAACCTTCTTTTTACCTGTTTCTTTAAGCCCTGAAATTATGGCATCGGTCCATTCATTTAACTGATTCATTGATAAGTGAGGGCAGCCTATAAACACTAAATTTCCGGGCTTATCGGGCTTAAGCCACATTACAGGATAAGACTTATATACTCTTTCTAATTCAGCATCATCGATTACGTATTCCTTATAGTCTTTAACAAGAAGGCTTTCACCAAGCTCTTTAGCTTCGGGAGTTAAGTTTTCGATATGATATAAACCTACCGCTCCGTTTGAAGCTGTGGCAGCCCCAAAGTCCTTTAAGTAATCAACCGCTTCATCGTTAAGATCTGTACCTATCCATTTATCAAGGCCCACAACGTAAGGCACATCTTCCATTACCTTTATACCGATTGCAGAACCTAAAATCTGAGGGATGGGTTTCTTTGTGGTGTTAATAATAACCTTCCACTTAGCCTTTCTTCCTTCATCCGTAAGAAGTCCAAATTTAGGCACATATCCAAGTATTGAGCCAAAGATATCAATCATACCTGAATTACGATTGCATCTTGCGCCGATAACAGAGTTTGCGTAGTTAACCGCACTTGATTCTGCCCAAGAAAGAATGTCTCCCTTCTTAGGAACATTTTTCATTTGCTTAAAATAGCAGGCACAGCTGAAAGCATCCTCTTCCTTTAAGCCAAGTTTCTTAAGCTGTTCCTCATAAAAGCTTTGCTTTCCGTAAAGAACGGTGCTAAACAAAAGCTTTTCCAAAGGATTACATTTTACGTTTTCAAAGTCCACGGGGCGAGGGTCCATAGTGAATCCCCCTTCCGCTTTAAGGCCTGCCTTAATTAGCTCATCCATTACGCGATATACAGGCTTAAGTAAGGATAAACCAAAAGATGTAACCAAGTGGCCTTCAGAGTGAGTAACCTTAATTAATTCCGTTGCATCAAAAAGGTCTCCGTAGCGAACCAGCGTCTCCATTACTTTAGCCTTTGTTTCACCCTCTGCGCCGTTTAAAATATCTAACTGTTCTTTAGTTAATTTCATTTTAGGCTGATACATACCATTCTCCTATATCTTCATTGCCACGTTCCAAGCACCCCAAATAACGGTTCTTAAGTTACCTACCTTATCACAGTCACCTACGTACTTAATATTTTTACCCTTATTAAATACAGGCGCGGGATGATATCCCATTGATGTAATAACGGTGTCTGCATCGATATTAAAGATATTTCCTTCTTTATCAACAACCGTTACCCCTGTATCCGTTATCTTTTTAAGCTTAGTCTCTAAATGCACTTCCACATTGTTAAGTGCAAAGAAATCTCTTAGGTAAGATGAGTTTGCAAGGCAGATTCCGCTTACGGCCATAAGGTCATTCTTCATTTCAACGATTACAGGCTTATTGCCCTTTTTAAATAAATCATAGGCAATTTCGCATCCCGTTAAACCGCCGCCAATAATAACACCCTTTTCACCGACTGTAGCGCCCTTTAAATAGTCGCAGGCTTCAATTGCTTTATCCATGCCTTCAATGGGAGGCTTATTTGCCTTAGCACCTGTAGCAACTATGATTTCATCAAAGCCCTTTAATTCATCAAGGCTCTTAATCTCTGTATCAAAGTGAACTTCTATCTTTGCTCTGTGAATCTCTCTGTCATACCATAAAAGAAGCTCTTTGTCCTTTTCTTTAAAGGAGGGAGCAGACGCTTCGTTAAAGACACCTCCAAGCTTATTGTTCTTTTCAAACAATACAGGCTCATGTCCTCTTAATTTAAGCACTCTTGCAGCTTCCATACCTCCGATTCCCGCACCGATAATAGCCACTTTCTTTTTCTTCTTTGCCGGAAGGATTTTATACTTATTATGCTGCATTGTCTGAGGATTGATGGCGCATCTTGCCATGCCTCTGTTATCTGATAATGACTGATCGTTTGCAACGCCTTCATAGTGAGCCATATTAAAGCAAGCATTGTGGCAGCAGATACAAGGTCTAATGGAATCTTCTTTATCTTCCATAATCTTTGTAATCCACGCGGGGTCTGCCAAAAACTGACGGGCTACGCCCATAGCGTCTAAGTCACCTGAAGAAATTGCCTTGGCTGCGGCATCGGGAGTCATTCTTCCTGCGCAGACTACAGGGATATCCACAAACTGCTTAATGTGCTTTACATCCTCTAAGTTACAGTTTTGATCCATATACATCGGAGGATGGCTCCAATACCAGGCATCGTAAGTACCGTTATCGCAGTTAAGACAGTCATAGCCTGCATCCTGTAAATACTTTGCGGCCTTTTCGCTCTCTATCATGTCTCTTCCCACTTCTTCATATATTTCTCCGGGAAGAGCGCCCTTACCAAAGCCCTTTGTTTTAGATACTACGGAATATCTTAAAGAAACCGGATAGTCATCACCGCATTCAGCTTTAATAGCCTTAACGATATCCACCGCAAACTTATATCTTCCTTCAAAGCTTCCGCCGTATTCATCGGTTCTTAAATTTGTATAAGGCATTGTGAACTGGTCAAGTAAGTATCCTTCGTGAACAGCATGAATTTCTACGCCGTCTACCCCCGCTTCTTTACAAAGCTTTGCAGTCTTTGCAAAAGCTCTAACCATTTGCTCAATTTCTTTTTTCGTTAAAGGCCTTGAGTCTACCTTGTCATACCAACGGTTGGGAGTCTTACTTGCTGAAGCCGTAAGATATGAAACATCAAGTACAGGCTTCATCACAGCCCCTAAAAATTTATTTTCCAAAGCCTTAACCATAATGTCGTTTACAGCCATGCTTCGGCCAAAGCCTGCGGTAAGCTGCACAAACATCTTGGCTCCCGTCTTATGAAACTCATCCATAAAGGCTGAAAGCTTTTTAAACTTACCCTTTCCCTGATAAAGCCACTTTCCCCCAAGAGTATCCCTGATCGGAGCAATACCCGGCAGTATAAGCCCTACGTTTTCTTTTGCCCTTTCAAGCAAAAAGTTAGCGGCCTCCTTGTCAAAGTGGTTTGGCTCAAGCCATCCGAATATGGATGTGCCACCCATGGAAGTCATAACAAAGCGGTTTTTGATTTCCACATTGCCGATTTTCCAAGGGGTGAATAAAGCCTTGTAACTTTCCTTCATCTACATAACCCTCCGTAAAATAATTTAGTTTAAGGATATAGTTTTTTGTCTAAATAAACGTCTACAAACTTATTAGTTTCTACGCCGTAATCAAGGTATGCGTTTTTATGTTGCTGTGTAAAGGAGCCGTCTTCATTAACGGTTATAACCGTTGCTCCTCTTTGTAAGCCGCTGTACATGATTTTATCTCCGTAGGCTTCGTTATCAAGAGAATATCCGTAGCTAAGCATTACGCCCTTATATTCAAGCACTGCGTCGTTTACATGGTCATGGCCGCAAAAGATTGCTTCCACACAATTTGTTTCTTCGCACATAACTTCAAAGAACTTATCTTGGTCAACGGGAGTCTTTGAATCGTCATGTAATCCTCCGTAACAAACCTTTTCATCCCAGCCGCCTGAAACTAAGCTCGTGTTTTCAAAAGTGTTTCCTTCAACCTCTTCTCTTGCCTTTTGATATTCGCCTACGGGAATATGCATAAAGCAAAGAGCTTTTAAGAATTCGCCATCGGGAAGACCTTCTTCCTTTGAAATCTTTAAGGTTTCTTCCTTGGCCCAATCTACCTGGGCATCATGGATTACATCGTATTGACCCTTTATGGAAGAAATAAGGCCTGTGGTCTGATAAGCGTTTGAATCTATTAAGAGTAAAAGCTTAACCACCTTTCCGTCTTTGTTTTTTATCTTAATAAACTGGTTTGTGACGCTTGGAACGGTCTTTGCATCAGGATCAGTATATTCAGACTCAAAGAAACAGTACTTTGAAAAATCACTTTCATATAAGGCGCCGACTCTAGCTCGTCCCGCGTAGTCCAAAGCTTCCGTATCATGATTTCCAAAAACCGTGGTGAAATATACGCCTTCATGATCAAAGATTGTAATTAAAGTCTTTGCAACCATTATGTTGTTTGCGGTAAAGCCTCCGTTATATCCAAATCCCGGAAGACAATAGGTGTTATCTCCTGTTAAAACCACCACATCGGGAGCTTCTTTTTGAAGCATTGTGATTACTTCATATATAGTCTTTTTATCGTTTTCATAGGTCCAAAAACCGCCGCCTATGTGAATATCGGTTAGTTGCATTATTCTTAAGTCACCGTCAACGGTAATTGAATAATGGTCACCATCCTTAACGGGCACCACGCGATCAGCGGAATAAGAAATCGGCTCGAAAGATTTAATGTACTTTCTTAAATTGGCATTAACGATGATATTTGCAACGCATCCTGCCAAATAGAGAAATGCAAATACTCCCAAAACGATAAGTAAAACTTTTAGTCCTTTTTTCATTTAAGTAAATCTCCTTTAGCTTCTGAATCTTTGAAGTACTCTGAAAAGTTCTTTTACATTTATAGGCTTTGCAAGATGGGCATTCATGCCTGCCATTAACGCTTTCTTTTTATCTTCCTCAAAAGCGTTTGCGGTCATAGCGATAATCGGAAGCTTATCGTATTTATTTGCACCGTAATTTCTTATTGTTCTTGTGGCTTTATACCCATCCATGTAAGGCATTTGAATGTCCATTAAAACATAGTCATAATACTCAGGCTCTTTTTGAAGCACCATTTCAACCGCAACGGAACCATCGTTAGCTTCTTCTACAATCAGGTCTCTGCTTTCCAAAATGTTTCTTGCAATCTCTCTGTTCATTTCGTTGTCTTCAACAAGAAGCACTCTCTTATATTCAAGGCCCGATTCCAAAATAGGTTCTGCTACGTTTATAGCATCCTTTTCGCTTTCAGCCACTCTAAAATCAATTCTTACGGTAACTATGGTGCCTACACCCAGTTCACTTTGCACATCGATGGTGCCGCCCATCATATCAACAAGTTCTTTTGTAATTGCCATTCCAAGGCCTGCGCCTTCAACACCTGTTTCGGTTGTGGAACGCTCTCTTGTAAATGAATCAAATATATGGCTTACAAAGTGTTCACTCATGCCGATACCGGTATCCGTTACGGTAAATCTGTAACGGGCGTATCCGGTTCTTGTCTGAGACATTTCTTCCACAATGAAGTGCACTTCTCCGCCTTCTTTTGTGTACTTTAAAGAGTTACTGATAATGTTTGTAAAAATACGGTTAAGCCTTAGCTCGTCACAATAGACTCTGTTATGAACAATGTCTTTATATTCCACAAACATATTTAACTTACTTCCAAGTCCGCTTTGCTTTAAAAGCTGGAAGGTAGAGTTTGTGCATATAACAATATCGTTTGGAAGCTCTTCTATGGCCACCTTTCCGTTTTCGATTCTTGCCATATCAAGGACGTCATTAACAAGACCCAAAAGCTGGTGGCTTGCAACCTTAACCTTTGATAGATACTCAAGTCTTTTTTCTTTATCCTCTATGTTTTCTTCCACCATATTGGTATAGCCGATGATGGCGTTCATAGGGGTGCGAATGTCGTGACTTACGTTAAATAAAAAGGTACTCTTTGCTCTGTTTGCAGCTTCCGCCCTCTTATTTGCTTCCTTTAACTCAATCTGCCTGTTTTGCTCTTCTCTGTTTTCTTTTTCTCTGTTCGCAATACCGATAACTATGATGTTAGGACGGGAATTTTTCTTTCCGACTTTAACGTATTTAGTTTCAAATATTTCTTCAGAGCCGTTGATTAAGCACCTGTATCTTCTAAGTAAAAGAGGCACATCTCTTAAGGCTTCTCTTACATAGGATGGCTCTCCCTCCAAAAAAAGTTCTTCCTGGTCATCCGGATGAACAACAGAGCTTACATACACTCTGTAAGCTACAGAATACCCAATCTTACTTTTAAAGAATTCTCCGAATCTTGCCTCCATGGGAGCATCAAGTCTTATAGGGGTAATAAGGTCTGTGTCTAAGTCTACATAGAAAGCAGAGGCATATTCGTTTGCAAGGACTTCGATAATTGATTTATCAAGCTCTAATTGTTTCTTTTGCTTTTCAGCTTCTTTTTCCTGAAGTTTTAAGCGTCTTCTTCTTACAATTTCACTGTATGATAAAACAGAAACTGACCTTAAAATAAACCTGTCGTTATGGGCTTTCTTTGGATTATTGATTCCAAAGAAACCAACTGTTGTCTTTCCTTCTCTAACCAAGGTTCCAAGAAGTGTTTGTATATTTTCCTGAATAAAGTAACTGTATAGATCGGTATCGAGGTATTTTGCCGCTTCGGGGGACTCCATGTATACCTCTCCGTCTTGATCAAAAGAATTTACCCAATCTCTGAAAACATGGCCTTTCACTTGGGATATTGAATTATTTGAAGATAAGCCTTGAGAAAACCATTCGTAAGTATTTTTAAAGACATCGTTTTCTTCGTCATACTCATACAAATAGCATCTGTCGGCATTATAAAACTTTGCCACCATTGAAAGCACCTTATCAACAGCCGCATAAGTGTCATTTTCTTTATAGATAGCGTCGATACATTTTCTTAAGACGTCTTCGCCTTTACGGTGTGCTTCGTATTCCTTCATTACGCCCTCCTAGGCAATAATTTATAATACGTATACCCATATCGCACCAACATATTTATTATACTTCTAAGACACCCTAAAAAGCAATCGCTAACCCCTGTTCCATCACATATAAAAAGTCCGACGGATTATCCGCCGGACTTAAATCTCTTTATTTAATTTATTAACTCTTAATAGGCGAGTATCCGTAGCCGTTTACAAAGGCATCTATAGGCACGTGATTGTCGCATAAAGGACATTTTCCGTGATCGTAAACTTTGTAATCGGGAATATCGCTTGCTTTAAACAATGAAGAAATGGGAATCTTGCAAATTGAATTAATCATGCTGAAAATCGATGTGATTCCCGTAATGTGGCCTTCATAATAGTGAATACACTCTAAGCATCTGTGAAGCGTCATACCGGTTGTGGTGGATGCCAAAAGAAGGAAAACATTCTTTCCTTCAATCATAGGACGGGTGTTATCTCTAAAGATAATCTGTCCCGTTGAGTTAAACTCGGGGCTAACCACGTAAATGGTCTTGTGTGCGTTCATAGATACGATTCCTGCTCTTGTGAGTTCTTCCGCAAGGTACGCTCCGATAACTTCACAGCCGTCCATACAAACGATGGTATCAACTATGGTGTTTGAAGAATACTTGGAAGCAATTGCCCTTGCCACTGCTCTTGCCTCACTCTCACGCATCTTAGTCATTGTAAGATCTACGTAGTAGTTAATGTGGGAGTGGGATGTAACGAAGTGACCGGGAATGACACGAATTTTTATCTCAGGAAACTTTTTAGAATAGATATACTGTACGCGCTGTTCCATAGATAACCTCCTACCCTAAGAAAATTGTTTTTACATATACATTTTACAAACAATATTTAATAAGGTCAAGGAATTGTCTGACAAATTAATTAAATATTAAACAGCTTTTTGAATTTATAAGTTTTTATTAAGATGCCCTCTTATAAATGTTGTCCTTATATATATTCACCTTGTGATAATAGATTAAGAAAATGATTACGCTTAAAGTCCATGTGACAGGATAAGCCGAAAACACGGTGGATATAACAGGGCGTAGCTTTACGGCAATGGTAATATAAGTAATTCTAAACAAGCACCAGCATCCAAGCATAACAAACATAGGAACCGTGGTTTTTCCCGCGCCCCTTAAAACTGCCGCCATGCAATGAGCAAAGGCTAACATGCAATAAAACAAGGCTTCTGTCTTAATCTGAAGCTCTCCGAAGGCTATTACATCCGGATCGTTTGAAAAGAGTCTTAAAGCTATGGGAGCTATAAAATAAAGGATGATTCCCGTAGCTTCAGCTAAGGCAACGCCTGAAATAATTCCGAATCTTGCGCCCTTCTTTGCTCTGTCAAATAAGCCCGCACCTAAGTTTTGGCTTGTAAATGTGGTAAGTGCTGTACAAAAGCTTGTGATAGGTAAAAAAGCAAAGCCTTCAAGCTTAAAATAGCTTCCGCATCCTGCCATGGCGAGATCTCCGAATGCATTAATGTTTGACTGCACCACAACGTTTGCAATTGCAATAACGGAATTTTGAATGCCTGTGGGAAATCCCAAAGATAGTTCTTTTTTTAATGTATCAAAATCTATTTTAATATCTTTAATAAGGAGTCTATGTGGCCCATTAACCTTTGTAAGCTTATAAAAAGATAAACCTGCGCTTATATATTGAGAGGTAACGGTAGCTATTGCCGCGCCCGCAATTCCAAGTCCAAACACCACAACAAACAAAATATCCAAAAAGATATTAAGTATGGAGCTGATTATAAGGTAATAAAGGGGATGCTTTGAATCTCCCATAGCCTGGAATATACCGCAGCAAGCATTGTATAAAACGTTTGCAAGGCCGCCTAAAAAGAATATTCTTAAATATAAAACGGAATTTGGCATTACGTTTATGGGAGTGTTCATAAGCCTTAAAATCGTTGGGGTAATCAAATACCCAAAGATTGTTAAAAACACGCCGGATATAAGAGAAAATCCGATTCCCGTATGTACTGCCGTATGAAGGGCGTCTTCTTCACCTGCACCGTATCTGTTACCGATAATAATGCCTGCGCCCATGAATAGGCCATTTATAAAGCCTACGATAAGAAAAATAAAACTTCCTGAGGAACTTACGGCAGCCAATGCTTCTTTTCCCACAAAGTTACCTACAACCGCCGAATCCGCCACGTTATAAAGCTGCTGTAAAAGCTGCCCTAAAAAAACGGGCAGCGAAAACAGCAATATTTTTTTGTAAATGGAACCTTTAGTCACGACTTAATCTCTTCTCTCTTAAATAATAAGTTCCTAGTTAAAGTAGTATGCCTTTGCCGAATGCTTAGGTAAGCTTACTTTAAGTTCCCCTTTAAACTTAACGTTTTTAGATGTTAAGATATCAATTCCCTTTAATTCATCATACATCTCTATATCTGTATCCTTAAGTGTGTATGTGCACTTCTTTTCACCTATGTTAAATAAGCAAACATAGATGCCGCCATTTTTGCATACAGACATCCAAAGTACAATTTCGGTGCCATCAATCTTTCTTCTAAACACCTGGTGAGCGTGGCGTGATAACTTATGCATCTTTAAAAGCTCTTTATTTGTAAGAAGGCTTAAATTAAAGTCATCAAGCTTTGTCATTTCCGCACCTATCATTAAGGGTGCTCTGAACACGCTCCAAAGAACCATCATAGTGATTACTTCATCATTTGTAAATGCACTTTTGTTATTTTTATCATAACATTGTCTGATGGCACCTATCGGAAGCATATCCGCATCCGGATAAGAACCGTTACCTGTATGGATGCTCCATTTTTCGCATCTTTCAAACATGTTGTATAAAAGTTTCCAATCATCCCAGAAGTCATCGGTGATTCGCCACATATTGGCTACTTCTTTATAAAGCTCTGCCTTTTCCAAAATTGCGGGACCCGGGGAAATGCTAAATACCATGTCTCTTCCGCAGTTTCTAAGCGACCGGCTTATTGCCACAAGCTCATCTTCTTCTTTTGGAAGCTCTCTGCAGATATCGTCGCACTTAATAAAGTCAACGCCCCAGGAAGCATAGAGCTTAAATATGCTGTCGTAATACTCTTTTCCACCGGGCTTTTTGGTATCTACTCCGTACATATCCGTATTCCATGCACAGATGCTGTCTAATTTAGCAATATCTCTGGCCTTAACCTTTGTGCCAATAACGGGTAAGTTTTTATTAACCGCCCATCTTGGAATACCGCGCATTATGTGAATACCGAATTTAAGGCCCAAAGAATGAACATAATCCGCCAAAGGCTTAAAGCCCTTTCCGCCCTTTGCGGAAGGAAACCTGTTTTCTGCAGGAAGTAATCTTCCGTATTCATCCATATTTAATTCACAGAAAGGAATATATTCATTGTTTATGGCATCTTTTGATGACCACTGAATATCCACAACCACATATTCCCAACCGTATTCTTTTAAATTTTTTGCCATGTATTCGGCATTTTTTCTGACTGTTTCTTCATCTACAGCGGCGCCGTAACAATCCCAGCTGTTCCACCCCATAGGGGCTTTTTCAAAAATCATTTTGTAACCTCCAATTTATGAAAAATAATCCACCGTCATTTTAACCTAAAAACGCCCGGCGTGTCTATGAGACAGCCGGACGTTTTTCTTCTTCATACTATGTAAGGTAAGTATAACCAAAAAAAATTAAACCAAAAGAAACTCCAAGTTAACCTATCATTAATTCATTTTGCCTTCTTTATGAAAAAAACACTTTATCTTCTTTACATTTTATTATATAATGGAAACTCGCTGGAATTAACACGATAAATTTAGAGGTAATGTAGTGAAGAAAAACATTAAACAGATGCTAAAGAACTTACGCATCGACATTTACCGGGGTTACAAGCGCGAATCGAATATTAATGTAATTACAATAGTCTGCGCCGTCTTTTCGGTAGTTATGTTGGTCTTTACAGTTATAAATTTGATTCAGGGGTATTACAATTCAATGCTGTTGTCTTTGACAAGCACCGTTTTATTCGGAGCTTCGGGAACAATATGCTGGCTTAAAAAGAACCGAGAAATACCCGCAATCTTAATCACCATAGGTGTTGGATTGCTTTGTACTTTCTATACTATACGAGGCACAAGCGAAGGATTTGCCATTCTTTGGACCACTCTCCTTCCAATCGCCTTAATGTACTTTTTAAATGTACGATTCGGAATTTACTTTTCAATCTATTTCGAGATACTCTTTATCGTATGTTTCTTTACACCTATTAAAGAACACATAACAGGCTATTCTGAGTTATTTATGGCAAGATACCCTCTTTTGTATTTTTGCATAGTGGTAATCGACTCAATAGCAATGATTCAGTATCACAACAACACTCTTGAGCAATACGAATACGACGCTCGCTTAAACGACGAAGTAGAGACAATGACAAGACGTGTAAATGAACGTTCGGAACAGATTGAAGAAATGTCTTTCCAAATGATTCAGACTTTGGCAAATGCAATCGATGCAAAAGATACTTATACAAAGGAACATTCACTTAGAGTGTCACAATATTCCGTTGCTTTGGCAAGAGCCCTTGGATGGAATGAAAGACGCATAGGCCGTTTAAGATATGATGCCATGGTACATGATATCGGTAAAATCGGTATTCCCGATGACATCTTAAATAAGAAATCCCGTCTTACGGAAGAAGAATTTGAAATCATTCAATCTCACACCATAAGAGGTTATCAGATTTTTGAAAAGACCACCGCTTTCCCTACAGCAAAGCTTGTTGCAAGGCATCATCATGAACGCTTTGACGGAACCGGTTATCCCGACCACTTAAAGGGAAAAGAGATTCCTGAAAATGCAAGAATCGTTTGTATCGCCGATGCATTCGATGCAATGAGTTCTGACAGATGTTACAGAAAAGCTCTTTCAATAGAAAACATTCGTGAAGAAATTGAAAAAGGCGCAGGAACGGAATTTGATCCCGAATACGCCGAAGTATTCATTAAACTTCTTGATGATAAAGTAATCACACTTAAAGGTATAGAAGAAGACCTAAGCAAATAGCTTAGGTCTTTATCTTTACGCTAATTTATTCTTTTTATAAACTGATTTTTCAGCCTTAATGGCTTCTCTAACCTTACTCATCTCTCCGTCTTTTACGGGAGGTAAGAACTTAACTTCCACAACGTGATGTCCAAATACCTTTGGAACTTTTCTTCCGTAGGGATATACTTCGAAGGTACCGTTAATGCAAACGGGAACGATTTCTGTATTTGTTTCTTCGCTTAACTTCTGCGCTCCGTTTTTAAAAGGCGCAAGCTTTCCGTCTCTTGTGCGCTTTCCTTCCGGGTGAATCAAAAACTTTGTGGGAGCATCTGATGATAAAACTTCGGTGGCTCGTTTAAGAGCCAATGAAGTGTTATCGTTTCTAAATAAGGGAATAGCACCTAAAATATCAAAGGCCTTCTTTAAAACAGTTGAATTCCACACATCTTCCGATGCAAAGCAACAAAAGTTATCCATAGAAATATTGTTTTTATAAAAGGCTAAAAGCACCATGAATGGATCATAGTTACTTTCATGATTGGGGCAAATAAGCTGCTTTTTATCTGAAATATTTTCAATTCCCGATACCCTAACATCATAGGTTTTATCAAGGAATTTAAGGATTTTTGAAAGCTTCTTTTCATCCTTTTTCTTTGGATATTTTGAATAATCAATATCGAATTTGCTTCTTTTTTTCTGAGTGATTTCTTCAAGCAAATCGTTGATTGTGATAATTTCGCTGCTTATATACTTACATACTTCAAGCTTTGTGCGCTCTTCTATTTCTATACAGGCTGAAAAAAGTTCCAAAGAATCTAAGTTCAAATCTTCCTTTATCTTTGTGTCTATATCAACATATGCATTGGGGCGAAGGTCAGAAAATACCCCCACCATTAATTTTTCAAGATCGTTTCTTTTCATTTATACAAGTTTCCTCAATTCAAATCGTTTTATTTTTCCCGTGCTTGTGGCAGGAAGTGATTTTATCAAATGCGCCTTTTTAATCTTATAGTTTTTAGGCGCAGCATTTGATAGTTCATAGGCTTTTTCTAAGAGCGACTCATCTTCGCTTTGTATAAAAAGATGAATGTCATCGCAGCCCGCATCGGTTGTGACACCGACGGATGCAATAAGTGCTCCCTCCATTTTGTAGTATTCATCGACCTCGGAAGGGGTTACCTTTTCTCCGTTTGCAAGCACTATGTTTTCTTTAATTCTACCCTTAACATACAGCCTTCTGTCGGGGCCTATAATTCCAAGGTCTCCGGTCTTAAAGAAACCGTCCGTTGTAAAGGCATTTGCAGTAAGTTCAGGGTCTTTAAAGTATCCCTTCATCATAAGCTCACTCTTTACAAATATTTCTCCGATTCCTTTTTCATTTGGCTCATTAATCTTTATATCAATTTCGCCAAACTGGTCTACACTTCCCACGCCTTCATACTCATATCTGTTTGATACGTTGTAAGCACAAATGGGGAAACATGTTTCCGTGCTTCCGTAGACGTTTATAAAATTAAGACCTAAATCCAAATAAAACTTTATAAGCTCTTCTGAAAAGGGCGAAGCGCCTCCGCCGATGGTCCTGATATTTGGCCCAAAGATTTTACTGTAAATGGGCTTTGTTAAAAACTTAAGGTTAATGCCAAACTTTTTTCTGAATAATCTTAAAGTATCGGTGGCAAACTTATAGTAGGTTCTTTTTATGGCAGATCTCTTAATAACCATAAGTGCCTTTGTTTTCATTAGTTCAAAGATACCGGGAACCGCTTCAAAGGTAGAAGGCTTATAAAAGTCAAAGGCCTTCACCAAATTTGCAGGGTCAAGCTTTTCTAAAAAGCAAAGTGTGGTGCCGCATCTTAAGAAAGAAAATGCTGTTCCGAATCCTGCCACATGGCTTGGAGGAAGGATATTTAAGAATACATCGTTTTCTAAAATGCCCGCATACTTTTCCATCATTTCACATGATTTCCAGATTGCCTTATAGGTAAGGCCTACACCCTTAACGGTGCCTGTTGTGCCTGAAGAAAACAAAATTGCCATCACATCATCGGCGGATTTTTCATAGTCCTTTGTATAAAGCTTATCAACGGATTTAATAAGCTCATACTTACACCCTCTTTTCATAAAGAAGACTGAGATTTGATCATCCTCTAAGCCTTCTTTAAACTCTTCTTCCAAAAAAACAGCCTTAGCGTTAGATTTAACCAAAAGACGGTTCTTTTCCAAAAGGGGCAGATTAAAGTCAATGGGGACTATAACAATTCCAAGATATGCCAAAACCTGGCATAAGCCGATGTAACTTTCGGTAGTGGATGAAATGATTGCCACACGGTCATGGCTCTCAATTCCAAGACCTTTAAAGGCTTCTTCCACAAAAGAAATAACTTGATTGAAATCTTTGTATGTTATTCCGACTTTCTTGTTTACCTCAGGGTATTCAAATAAATCTTTACTCGGAAACTTCTCCATGTTTTTTAATAGAGTTTCCGTAAATAACCCTTGATAATCCATATATAACTCCTCTGTACACTTCTATTCCGAATCATAAGTATAGCATAGGTTTGCTACTCTTTGTATAGCACCATTTTACTATATGAAAAATTTTTTAATCGGGTTATAATTTTTCTAAGTTTGGAGGGATTTAAATGAATAACGAATTGGAAGAATTAAAAAAAGAAATACGTACTAACAGAATACTGTTAATCATTATATTGCTTCTTGTTTTAATCCTTTTGGCAGGATTTATCGTAGGGGCAATAATCGTAGCAAGATACATTAACACCTTTGAATCACAGCTTAAACCCGTTTTGGAAATGGCATCTAAGATAGATATTGATTCCATTAATCAAGCAATATCAAATATCCAAAATGAGCTTGATAATTTTAAAGAAGGTATTGAAGCTTTCAAAGAAAATTTTTCGGGACTCTTTAATTTCTTTGGTAAATAATAAAAGGGGTGAGATTTCTCACCCCTATCTTTATAGCTTAGCCTGATACTCTGAATAACTTACCCCGGCAAACTTTTTAAAGCATCTTCCGAAATAGTTAGGATCGGGAATTCCAACTTCCGATGATGCCACAAACATCTTTACGTTCTTAGAAGCTAATTCCATAGCCTTTTCCATTCTGCATTCGGTTAAGTATTCAACAAAGTTTTTACCGGTTTCCTGCTTAAACTTTCGGCTTAGGTAGCTAGAACTAAATCCGAAGGTCTGTGCCACAAAGGTTAAGTTTAGCTTTGAATCCGTGTAGTTTTCTTTAATATACTTTGTAATCTGCTCAATTGAAGAATCTTCAAACTCTTCCTCTTCTTCCTGCTTCCTTGGCCCCATGGCTTCAATCTTTGCCTTGGCACGCTTAAGCGTCTCAGTCACCTCACCTCTTACAAAAGGCTTTAACATATAGTCAAAAACAGGAAGGCGTATACACTGCCTTGCATATTCAAATTCATCAAAAGCTGTCATGATGATAATTACAAGATTAGGATATCTTTTTGTGGCAAGCTCGGTAAACTCAATACCGTTCATAAAGGGCATTGAGATATCTACAAAGGCAAGGTCAGGCCTAAAGTCATCTATTACGTTTATTGCCTCTATTCCGCTTGCCGCTTCCCCCACAACTTCCATATCAAGGGATGCCCAATCAATTGACTCTCTTAAAAGACTTCTTGCCGACTGCTCGTCGTCTATAAGCATTACTCTATACATTCTTTAGCCTTTCTCTTCAAGTGGTAAAATAAGCTCTATTTGCGTGTATTCTCCAAGCTCACTCTTAATCTTTACAACATCGTCTCTTCCGCAGTAATACCTGATACGTTCAATGGTACCCTTAAGTCCAAAGCCCGAAAGATTATCATCTAAGGATGCGGGATGATCGTCAATCTTTAGTACGCTCTCTATTGTATCCTGAGTCATACCTATACCCGTATCCCATACTGTAATGTGAAGCTTGTTATCTTCAAGCCAAGAAGAAACCTTTATGATTCCCTTTTCTCCCGTAAGCCTTATGCCGTGATAAATACTGTTTTCGACAAGGGGCTGTAAAATAAGCTTTGGAATCTGACATTCTTTTGTCTCTTCCGATATATCGTATTCATCGTTTAAGATATCTCCGTATCTTAATTTCTGTAAGGATAAATAGTCTTTAACGATGTTTATTTCTCGCTCTAAAGGAATCTCTCTATCACCCTTACTTAAAAAGTTTCTGTAAAAACTTCCAAGTGTTTCTAGTGCTGAATGGACATTTGGGGCCTTAGCTTCAAGTGCCATATAGCTTATGGTCTCTAAGGAATTATAAAGAAAATGTGGCTTAATCTGCTCATGAAGCACTCTCATTTCAGCCTTCTGGATTACTTTTTCTTTATCTAAAAGACGGGTAAACATTTCATTTAAGTAATCAATCATGCTGTTATAGCTTTCTTTTAACATTGAAAGCTCGTTATCGGGCATTTCCGCATCTATCTTTTTAAGCCATCCGGCTTCCTTGGTCTTTTCAATCTCTTCCGAAAGCTCGTAAATAGGATGTGTTATGTTCTTTGTGATAAATACTGCCGCTACGGAAATCGAAGCTAAAAATGTTACGAATAATAATAACATTGCTATCATGGTTTCCATGGGAATAGTCTCGGGAGACGATGCATTTGATGCACAAAGCACGATTAATGGCGTATCAGGCACTCTTAATGCTGAAATCATCCTTACGTTTTTATCGCCTCTAACGGCTCTATGGACCATGCCTTCCGCATTTGCAAAGTCATCTGAGTATAATGATGCCACTTCTTCGCTTCCCGCAAGAAGCTTTCCTTCCTCCGTTACAACGCAGACATCAGAGCCTACCTGACCCTGGATGGTGCTTTGAAGCATTCCTGTGGAAATATTTACAAGCAGGATTCCCACTCTTTCCTGAGAGTGAATGTCGTAGATTGCACGGCCTATTGTGATAATGGGGTCTCCGTTAGCTCTGTAAACTGCCTTGTTACCGTTCATAAATATAACGGTTCCGCCTTCTTTTACCTGAATAACAGCCTGCCAGAAACTGTCTCCCATCAAGTTATAGTCGATATAATAAACGCCTTTACCTGTTGTAACGTAGTGCTTATCATCACGGAAAATAAAAACTGAATCAACGTAGTCTGATGCAACAAAGATATCGTTTATGCCAAACTTTGTATCATTTTTAAGGCCTGCGTCCACTTCATCGGATTTTGCACGAAGAAACCTTACGACCTGATTGTTTAACATTACAAGTCTAGTGATATCTTTATAGCTTTGAAGATTGGCGGTAATGTTACCGGACATGGAATTTAAAACTGTTTCAGATTCACGGATTTCATAGTCACGGCGGGATCTTTCCGTCATAACCAAAAATGCAATCGCGAAAACAACGGTAAATACAAGCAAGGCACCACCGATTACGTACCATGCTTTTACCGTAAGAGTATTATTTGAAATAAAAAACTTGTGATTTCTTTCTTTTTTCTTTTCTCCCATAAATTCCGCCATCTTTTACCAATCTATAAACAGTTTATCACTCATTAAAGCAAAAAACCACCAATTTAAGCCTTTTTAGCCCAAACGGTGGTTTTTTGAGATTATGAAAAGAAATTATCCTTTAATTGCGCCTGCCATAAAGCTTTCCTGAATCTTTCTGCTTAAGAATACGTAGATAAGAAGAGTCGGGAAAGTCGCGATTACAAGTGCGGCACCTACAATACCCCAGTCTGTTGTGTGCTGACCAAAGAAGGTCTGTACGCCCACAGGGATGGTCTTAAGTTTGCTTGTAAAGTTACTTGCAAACATGAACTCGTTCCAACACTGTAAGAATGTGTAGATACCGATTGTCGCAAGTGCGGGAGTCATAAGGGGTACTATGATTCTTATGAATATGCCCCATACTCCGCATCCGTCAATGTATGCGGCTTCATCAAGGTCCTTAGGAATCTCACCCATAAATCCTGTACAAATAAGGATTGCCATAGCAAGTGAGAAAGCCGAATAAGGAATGATCAAAGCCCAATAGGTATCATATAAGCCCACAAGCTTTATTGCCTTAAATAAGGGCACCAACGCTGCATGAAGGGGGATTGTGAGTCCAAGCATGAAGAATGAGTTCATAAGCTTGCTTCCCTTCCAAACAAGACGTGTAAGTGCGTATGTGGCCATCAAAGATACCACGATTGTGATTGCTATTGATGCAACAGCTATAAGTAAGCTGTTTCCAAAGAGCTTAAGCATGTTAACTCTTTGCATTGCAAGTCCGTAGAATTCCCAGTGCCACTCTTTGGGAAGGCCGATTACGTTGATACCGTAAATTTCGGGATTCGTCTTTAGTGAGAATGTAAACATCCAATAAAGAGGGAATAAGTTAATGATCGTCCAAATTGCAAGCAATATATAGATAATAACTTTAACCACGGGATTTGTTTTCTTTATGCTGTATGCGCTTAAATCCTTAGGGGGCGCTGTAGCCTTAGTTGTTTCTTTTGCCATTAGTCTTCCCTCCTAAATACTCTGTTTACCACAATCGCAAAGAAGAAGCACAAAATGATAAGCATTACTGCTACAGTACTTCCAAGACCAAATCTGTTTCTTGCAAACAAGAAGTTGATCATTAATGTGGAAGGCACTTCCGTTGCGTGATTGGGGCCACCGTCTGTCAATACTTTTATAAGGTCATAGGATTTAAGTGATCCTGTAATTGCGAAAATAACACTGACTTTGATAATGGGTTTGATACAAGGAATAACGATGTATCTGTTAATCTGTGAGTCAGTAGCGCCATCAAGCATGGCGGCTTCACGTAAGTCGGGTGATACACCCTTTACGCCTGCGTACATAAGCAACATGTGATAACCTACGTACTGCCACAAAATAGGAACAAAAGCTGCTGAAAGAGCAATCTTTTTATCGCCGAGCCAAATGATAGGCGAACCTTCTTTAATAACTCCTATAGCTTCGAGTGCTCTTGTAAGCAAACCGTAATCCGGATTGTATATTTTAAGCCATAACTGACCAATAATAATCGTAGAAATAAGTACCGGCATGAAGAATACCGATAAGAATCCTCTCTCACCCTTTATACCTTTTCCCAATAAAAGCGCCAGGCCTAATGAAAGAGGCAACTGAATAAATACGGAAAAAAATGCAAGTAATAATGAATTCTTAAGCGCCAAGGGGAAGTTAAGCGAATCACTTGTAAATAATTCAATATAATTCTTAAAACCTATAAAGTTATCCTTTGAAATAGTATCCAAAGGGCCCATATCATGAAAACTGTATGCTGTTGACATGAAAATAGGTGCAATAAGCACGCCTACGAAAAGAGCCAACGCAGGAAGCAAAAACAAAAATACGTTAATACCGTTTTTGACTTTTTTATTCATCGTTAGTATACCTTTCAAAAAATAAGGCGGCCTTTTATGGTCCGTAAAAGGCCGCCTAATCATCTTTTTAAGATGCTTTGGCTAGAAAATTAGCCGATGTCCTTTGTAAGACCTGCTACGAAGTCATCACCTGAGATTTCTCCGCCGTAGATCTTTCCGATGTAGTCAAGGTAAATCTGAGCTGTGTCAGCATCCATTGCTGTATCACCGAAGAGAACGTATGCATCAGCCTTGTTACAGATACCTGCAACAGTCTTGGTAAGTTCGTTGATATCGGGTGTTTCGTAATCAACGTTCCAAGCAGGAAGTCCTGAACCGCTTAAGTAGCTGTAGTGGCAGATTGCTCTACCAAGTTCAAATGCGAAGTTAGCTGCTACTTCTGCGTTCTTAGATGAAGCTGCTACTGCAAGTGAATCTGAAGGTCCACCGATTAACTGGCCAAGCTTAGCCTTGCTTGAATCCATAACGGGGAATTCTGTAACCTGAACATTAAGTCCGTCTGTTGCTGCAAAGTCTGCGCAGTTCCATGTACCATTCTGATAGAATGCGTACTTGCCCTGCATGAAGTTGTTCTTAACTTCATCGTTACCAAGAGCGATACCTGAAGGATCGAAGTAACCCTTGTTGATCCATTCCTGGAATGTGTTAACAGCCTTTGTGATGTCAGCGTTGTTCCAAGAAGCCTTCTTTGAGAATACGTCAGAAAGTGCTGCTGCACCGATCTGCTTTTCAATAAGGGGCTCGATGTACTCAGTTACGCACCAACCTTCCTTACCGGAGCAACCGAAAGGAATGATTCCTTCTGCAACAAGCTTGTCACAGCAATCAATGAGTTCATCATATGTCTTGGGAACTTCTGTGTAACCAACTTTGTTAAGGTGGTCCATGTTAGCGAATAAGCCAACGATGTTCATGGTAAGCGGAATACCATAGTGCTTTCCGTCGTATGTTGTGTTACCAAGCATAGCTTCGGGAAGGTCCTTTGTGAAGTTCTTGTAAGCGTCGTCTAAGCAGTATACACGGCCGTTCTTAACGAAATCGCCAAGGAATGCTCCACCCCATGTAAAGAAGATATCAGGCATTTCGTTTGCTGCTGCAGCTGCCTTAATCTTTGTCTTATAAGCTTCGTTTTCTGTAGCTTCCCATTCGAATTCGATTTCGGGATGAGCTGCTGTAACTTCAGCGATAGCTTTGTCATAAGCGGGACGGTTTGAATCGCTTTCTGTAGCGATACACCACATTGTGATCTTAACCTTATCTCCAGCCTTGGGAGCTGATGCGCTTCCACAACCGGCAATGGAGAGGGCCATAACAGATGCTAAAACGAGTGCAACTATTTTTTTCATAAAATCCTCCATATAATAATATAGTTTTTATTTGAGTAATCTCATGATTACCCTGCACAGTGACTCAAAGCGGAACCAACTTTTCATCACTGAATATGCACTACTTCATTTTCACCATGGGCCAAGGATATTCAACCCTAAGTGTCTTACCGTTTAACATGTAATATATTATTGTTTTATCAAAATCGTCTTTATAGGTAAGTGTTATTGAATTGTCTTTTTCATTGACTTCGTAAGTGCCAAAGAAATGTCCGTCTTCCGAAAACTGATAATCTTTTGTAAATTCATAACTCCAGTTATCTTTGGAATCCTCCCAGTAGCCTTCCAAGCCTTCCGGCTCAAAATCTCCCACATACTCATAATCCGTAGGAATGTATAAAAGAATCTTATCGCCGTTTAACTCATATCTGAATGTAAGGCTGTCTGTTTTTTCGGATGTAAGGTAAATGTGTGAATCGTCTCTTTGGTATTTATAAGAATTACCGTTGTACTCTGCTTTGCCGTTTGCCTTTATTACCAGAGCCGGTGTCTTTGTGTCGTGAATGTAGGCCCATTTACCTGTTAACTCATCAGCATTTTTTGCTCCGCATCCTGCGAAAGAAACCATAGTCAAGGTAAAAAGAAAGAGAGCCAATAACTTGATTTTTTTATTCATGAAAACCCGCCCCCGACAAACTGTAAATTTCATTGTGCAGTTTGTACTTCATTTTTTCTTACTCTTAGATTTTCTTACACAACATAACCAAAGTAAATGTAACTTTTTTACATGAGCAAGCAACTTTTTTACTTTTATAGCAAAAAATTAACCTGTCATTGTGCAAAATGACAGGTTTAAAGGGCGTGCATTTGTGTAAAAGCACCATTATTCGATAAGTCCGTATTTTTGCTTTATTCTATCAAGCTTTTCAAGCATTGGTTCCGAAATGACCCATAAAAAGATAAATGTAGCGGCTGCGTGGACACAGTCCATGGGAAATCCGGAAAGGTAATGAGCCATAAGCATCTTTGTGTTAAGAACAGAGCCTCCCCATATAAGTGCAGTTACGGGATTCATGATTCCTCCGTATATAACTATGGCGCTTACCGCTCCAAAAAGTCCTAATGACAACTTGTTTCTTCTTAAAAGATTTGCCTTATACAAAACGCCTGCCAAGAACCCGATTATACCCATTGAAAACATTTGCCATGGAGTCCATGGGCCTTGAGAAAACATTATGTTAGAAACAAGCATTGATACAGCTCCCACCAAGAATCCCGTCTCTCCTCCGAAGGCTACGGCGCAGATTATTGTCATCGCCATAACAGGCTTAAACTGCGGAAGCATAAAGAAAACAGCACGGCTTGCAATGGTTATGGCACATAGCGCAGCTATAAGCACAAGTTCCCTTGCTTTTGGCTTTCTTCTTTCAAAGATTAAAAAGAAGGGAGCCATACTCTCAATCATAATTAAAAATGCCACAGGGTAAAAACTGTGCTTATCAAAGTATGCGGCCCAGATAAAAAGCGTCAATGGAATTAAGAGTAAAATGATTAAAACCGCGGCTTTTGTGCGCTTTGAAAGCTTTTCTTTTTTATGGGTGTCAGGCTTTTTCTCGGTTGATTTGGTTAAAAGTAAAACCGATGCAAACAAAAGAACTATCATAAGGGAATAGATAGCCATGTGGCTAAAGCCCTTCATGGTGATACCGTCTTTTGTAATCATGTCTGCCAAATTACCAAGTCGCATGGTGTAAACAAAAATGCAGATTGTGGCAAGTAAAGATAAAATACCTAAAATCTTTCTCCATAATGGAAGCTTATATAAGGGATTTCTGTCTCCCTTATCTTCTATGTCGATTTTTTCATAATGAATCTGTTTAGAATCACCTTTATCCTCTTTTTTATATATGCCCATGGCATAAAGGATATCGTCTACTGTAATGCACTCATCATATATTTCTTTTGAAATGCGATTTGCCTGAGTGGTGTAAAAGTTATTCTGTGAAAAGAAATCGTATACGTTACCCTTACTTATTACATTTCCGTCAAAGAACATGGCTGCGTTATCACTTACAGATGCGCTAAACTCTAAATCATGGCTAACCATAATTATTGAAATGCCTGCATCCGTAAGAACTTTTAAAATAGCCTTAAACTCTTTCTTAAACTCTGCATCAAGTCCCTTTGTGGGCTCATCAAGAAGTAAAATATCGGGATTTAATAAAAGTACTTTTGACAAAGCCGCCCTTTGCTTTTCTCCTCCCGATAAATCAAAGGGATGTCTTGAAAGTAAATCTTCTAACTTACAAAGACCGATAACGTTTTTAAGCCTTTTTTCAAAGGATTCGCTGTCTTCACCATCCGCTCTCATGCTCTTTAAATCTTCAAGCAACGTTTTCTTTACAAACATAAGCTCAGGATTCTGGGAAAGTAAGGACACCGTTCCTTTTCTTATGATGTCACCTTTAGCTGCTTTAATGCCGGTAATAG